>CAMBBY010000228.1 GCA_945863825.1 uncultured Prevotella sp.
TACACAAGGAGTATCGTCGGCAGCGTCAGATGTGTATAAGAGACAGTGTCGATACTAAGGGAGAAGAGCGTTTCCGTTTTCGTCCACTGATATGTGGATTGCTGTTTATCAAGGCTGACAGCGTAAAAGCTTTGAAGAGAATATTGACATATTGGGGCTATTTTGTCTATGAAGATACAGTCCGAAATTTGGAAACAGGCGAACTACAGAAAAAGAAGCTTGTCTCAACTGCACATCTTCTTTGTAAGGATGTCAAGGACTTAAACCTGGACGCTGTTATAAAAAATGCCACGATTCCAGATGAAGACATGGAACATTTTATCTATTTCTGCGATAAAATGGCAGATGGCATAGAGGGACTGAGTATTGTTGATAAGCGATATGATGACCTCATTTTGGAAAATGATACCATCCGCATATTTAGTGGACCTTTGAAAGGTTGGGTTGGCGTGGTCAAACAAATCAAGAGTAAAGGCAAGAAAGACCGCCATCTTTTTGTGCGCTTTGGAAATAACCACTGCCTCAATGTATCCAATATCCGTCAATACGATATGCAGATAGAGCATGAGGCAACAAAGGGTCCAAAAGCAGAGGCCGTGGGCGTGTGGCGCGCCATCGATCAGATGATTGGCTATCTTCAGGCAAAACAGCCTTCCGAGAATGCTTATAAAACATTGCGCAATCTTTTCTTGGATTATCGAAAGAGATTGACAGTCTATCGCAATCGGAAAATGACGGATAGGGCATACAATAACAAGAAAGAAGAGAAAACTGTTGCCCAGCAGCAAAAAGTTTTGGACCAGATAGACAAAAGAATGCGAAATAACTTTCGTATCCTTTCCAAGAACTTTCCGACAGGTGAAATCACCCTTGGTGAGTGCTTGGAAGAACTGATTCCTGATGCCAAATTACGTCCCTTTCTTACACCAACTTCTGGAGAAATCATCCCAGAAGGACAAAATTTTACGATTTTGTGTCATAATGGAATCACGGAACTTATTCTTCGCTGTAATCTTCGAGATGTTTTCCTGGATAAAGATAATGAGTCAGACAAAAACACCACGGTATTCGATGAGGACTATGAGTATGATGCCCATTTTGCACTGGTGAATACAGATGGTGGTAAGGTAAAGGCTATCTGTTCATGGGGAGGATTCTATGACTATTACGCTTCTCAAAGTGAGGATGAACGAGAAAAATTCCACACCAACTTGGAGGCGAAGAAATATCCTCGTTTATTATACCTGCTCACGCAAAGCGAGTATAAGTTTGAAAAGGTCAATGGCATAGGTGGCTTTTCGATAGAAACAGACATCGTTTACACAGAAGACATGGAAGAGTTGGGAAGAAGAGCAAATGAATTCTTCACTCTTCGTTCCTCACTCTTCACTCAACTCACGGCGGCAGCCGTTGAGATATGGAAAGGAACACGTCTTTTGGTTTGGCGACAATTGTTGCAGCGTTATGTACTGCTTCATAAGGTGCCAGTAATAGACCAAGTTCCGTATGATTCTAAATGATAAAAATTAACATAACTCTTCTATCCATCCAAACACTGCATGAGCATTCAGGCACGGACATTCCTTAGGCGTAGTACCCGGCAAATCCCGATGCCCCACAATCTTCGCTTTTGGAAAAAGCTGATGAAGGCGAGTCAATACATCAACGATTCTTTCAGTCTGTTCCGGTGTGCGAGTATCGCATGGTTTACCATGTTCATCCAGACCACCCTCATAGCAGATGCCGATAGAACAGCGGTTGTACGGTCTCGCATGCGCCCCCACTTCGAGCAAGAAGCGATGCTGCGTCATTGCCCCATCCTTTCGGATATAAAAGTGGTAGCCGATGTCATAGAAACCACGGCTCTTGTGGTCACGTCGAAGCTGTTCCACACTATAGTCCTGATTGCGTCGTGTAGCCGAGCAATGCAACACCAAGAATCTCACGGAGTCGGCAGACATCATCATTTTGCCGCCTTCCACTCTGGCGAGGAGCGTGCGTTCATTCCGCACCAGCTCTTCCCCAATAGACAAAGGAAATTTTTCTTTAATCATAGAGAAAATCAACATTCAACATTTAACATTCAACATTATAGTAAGTTCGTGCACGAACTTACTCCTAATGCTGTCAGCGCAGCAATAAGGGCCTGAACGATAGCGTTCATGATAGAAACCCAAGAAAACTTCTTGGAACCATTGTTGAAATTTTCATTTTGATTACTCATATACATATTTAATTAATTAGTGAAACATCATTTTGAAAATAAGAATTTGTTAGCGGTAGCCGCACCCGACACGAAGTCGGGCACGGCAGAGTACTTACTTGAGGTCGTAGTCTCCCTCGTCAGTTCCGCTTTCAGTGTTGCCAGAGTTCTCGCTGCCCTCACTTCCGGAAGGAGTGTTGCCACCAGCAGGAGTATTACCGCCGGATGGAGTAGTGCCGCCAGGAGTATTGTCACCCTTGTCAGTAGGGTTGTTGTCGCCATTCGGGTCGTTATCTTCGCTGTACTTCACGAGACTGATGCGATTAGGAATCAGGTCGTAGGTACGCTTGCCATTGCGATCCACGGAGAACGAAGGACGGAAGCCTGGCATGATGCTCTTCACCAAGTTGGCATTCGCCTTTTTAGGTTCAGACACCGCCTTGTTGGTGATGAAGCGGAGGTAAAGAGTACCGAAACCAAGAAGCTCGATGTTGTAACCCTTGGCAAGGTTCTCCACCACATAGTAGGCATAGCGGTCGAGTACCGCCTTCACATCAGCCGTGGTTGCAGTAGATTCCGTAGAAATCTGCTTAGCCACCTCTTCGGTAGTCAATGTACCGTAACTTACAGGACGAACAGAATAAACAGTTTGCCCCTTTTTCTCACCCATGTTCATGGTCTTCTTGACCACTTTGTAACTTTTACTCATAGTTTTAAAAATTTAAAATGTAAATACTATAATGATTGCAATTTCTTAATTGCGATTGCAAAGGTACAACATTCGCAAAGCCTCCTGTCCGTTTCTGTCTGGGAGCGTCAGGAAGCTTCCCGAAATGCCCTTTTCGCTCCTTTCCTTTATAGATCGATAGCCAACTTCTCGCAGATAAACTTGACTGCAGCAGGAGGAAGAAGTCTCGTGGAAGGAGAGACACCCATACGGGCAAGTTCCTCATCGAAAGGCTTTGTCCATCGTCTCAAAGTCTTAGAAGTGATGCCGGCGTAAACAGCCAGCTCAAATTTGTACATTGCTTTCATTTCTTTATACCTTAATTATATATGTAACACATATCAGATATAGCTTTTGATGCATCAGTTGCTTTCTGAATTCGTTGGCAAAGATAGATGGAAAATCGGACATACCAAAAGGCGTTCATAAGCGTTTACTTCACGTTCATCTTTGTTCATTGCACATTCATTTTAGAGCAGAAAATGAGCAGGAAATCGAGCTGTCAAGATACATCGAAATTCATGTTGTACGACTATGCATCCTCATGTCGTACAACTATACAATCTCATGTCGTACGTTCATAGCAATGATAGTTGTACGACATGACAACCTCATAACAACTGCCTTCAAAAAAGGCAAAAAACACGAAATGATGACAGATAAATCCAACTGCACATTCAATATCAGCGGCGGCAATGTCCAGATATTGCCCAATGCTACCCAAGGCATCCAAAACTTCTATGGCGACCAGTTCGCTGAGGAAGCTCTGAAGACAAGTGTCAATACAACTTCAGGCAATGCTGCTCCCGAACTTAGTGACGAAGAGCAGGCTTTGCAGTTATATATAAATAAGGTAGAAGTATTAAAGCAATACGCTTCTCGCCTGTCTCAATGCACTTCTGCAAGTGACATCGGCAAGATTGTGGTGGATATGCGCAAGGACGAGGAGGTAAGAGTAGATGAATACGAGATGGTGAAGGAGCGCTTCATCAATGTGTTGCTAACCTTGGCGCCTCACGTGACAAGTGGTAAGACTGTGAGCAATGTTCGCCAGCGCATCAACGACGCCTGGGACAGAAGAAAATAATCAATCTGATCTTTAAAACTAAAACAGATGACTGAAGAATCAAACCAATTTGACATCAGCGGGGGCTCTAACCTGATTGCCCCAAATGCAATGACACAACAGCAGATTTTCTATGGTGATCAGTTTGCCCGGAAAATATTGGGGAGTAAAGAA
>CAMBBY010000229.1 GCA_945863825.1 uncultured Prevotella sp.
GGCATACGAGATTCGCCTGAGTCTCGTGGGCTCGGAGATGTGTATAAGAGACAGCTCACCAGCCGTATCTACGTGGCGGGCAGAGAACTTCTGGCCGAAACCGGTGGCTCCACTTGGATTGACCACCAGCACCACATAGCCCATGGCTGCATAGACATGATGCGGATAGCGGCTCTGAAACATACGACTCGTAGGACTGCAACCTCCATAATAGTTGACTACCATCGGATATTTCTTGGCTGCATCAAAATGAGGAGGCAGATAATAGCGGCAGCAGATGATGTCGCCCTTTGCGTTGACATAATTCCACGCCTTACATTCGCCCAACTGGATATCTTTCAGTTCGCGGGCACTGAGGTCATCTATCACTTGTGCTTTCTGCACCTTGGTATTCATCCTGTAGAGGCGGTCGGCATTGGATGCACTCTGTCCTGAGAAAGCCATTTCGGCAGCAGAAGATGCCAGGGAGAAGGACTTGATATACTCTTCAGGCGACTTCAACAGGGCAAATTTTCCAGATTTCGGATTCAGTTGGAAAAGATGCACGCAGTCCTTGTCTTCAGCCGTAAAATAGATGTTTCCATCCACCTTGCTCCAGACTACATTCAGCACATTCGGATTGAAATCCTTGGTGAGCGGACGCACCTGCTGAGCCTCCTTTGACGAGGCTGACATCAGATAAAGTTGCGTATCTATCATGCTCGGAATCTGACCTTCTTCCACATTCTTGCCGATACCGTCAAAGGCCTCTGGAGAAGCACTTACAAGAATCGACTTGCCATCTGGAGAGAACAGAGCACTATTGATAAACTCGCCCTTATCCACCAGGGTTTCTGCCTGAAGGGTTTGGAGATCCAGTCTGTAGAGCGAGGTCAGGGTAGTTGGTCGCTTGGTGAGACGGTCCTCACTCTTTCCGATAAGCAGATAGCGGGAATCGGCAGAGATATCATTGAGATAGATGTTGTGATAACCGAAGGTGATAGGCTGGAAAATGCCGGATGCCAAATCATATTTTGCAAGATTGGAGCGATTGCGCCAGCCCGGTTGACGGTCATCCGGTTCCTTGATGTCATAAACCTGTGCATCCTTCTTTCTGCCCTCGGTAGTGACCGTATAGATCAGAGATTTCTCGTCGGGAGTAAACTGGAAGAAGCCTTCCGGAATATTTGTTGCCAAAACCTCACGTTCCATCGTCAGCGGATTGACAGTTACCAGCTGCTGACTGGAGCTTTCAGTTTCATAAGAGAGTGCGGAGCCAGCTACGGCATTTCCATTAGCCTCGATAGCACTTTCACTATTCTTCTGCACGAAATACATTTTATTGCTGCGAGGCATCCACTTCACGTTTTCCTGGAAAGAAGCAAGTACCTTGCCTGTCTGATAATTCCTCACCTCATTGATACTGTGGTTATTGCCCTGACGGTCCACCCAGGTTTTGTGCACAATCACGAATTTTCCATTCGGAGAAAGCGAAACACTTGAATAATTAGGCGCACAGATCACATCATAAATATTGTATGCGCGCTTGGAAGAAGCTGATGGAACATCAATTTTCAGAGAATATTCTGAGTTCTGAGATAAATCCGAGTTCTTTTTAGATTTTTCTGATTCTTTTGATGTGAAGGCTGAGTTCTTCTGAGAATCTTTTGATGATAAGGCTGAGTTCTTTGATGACAAAGCAGAACCTTCAGAAGACTTGACAGTCAGATCATTTCCCGTGTTTACCAGAACCTTTGCATCATCCTTTGCAGCCAGATATTTGATCACCACCTGATGAGAAGAAGGCAACAGAACTATCTCAAACTGGTTTCCATTTCCCTTCAAAGGCTCTCCATCCACAAAAAGCCGATACTCGCTGACACCTTCCACAGAGATCATCACTTTCATCCGGTGCTCGTTGGAGAGGCTGAAAGAAGCAAGATTCAGGGCATGCTGAGATGATGCGGAAGATAAGGAGGAAACCTCTTTCCCCTGACAGAAAGAAGCAAACGACAGCGGGGAATCCAACAGTTTTTCCATCGCAAACTTTTCTCCCTTAATATCTACGCTGTCCGCCATCCAGGGCAGACTGACAGGAAATGGACCTGCAAACTTGAATTTCTTCACCTCGATGGTTTCAGCCTGAGTTGCCATAGAGGCACACAAGGCAGCACTGAAAGTGAGTGCCATCACGCCTTTCTTGCTTATAAAATGATGTTTATCTATCATCGTTTTCTTGTTTATATTCGATTTTTTAATCTTGATTGTCAATATGACTCACTATAATTTCATAGCGAAAGCCAAACCCGTAGGAGAAACAGAAAGACTGATATTGTCTAACTTATCAGTCGTACTTTTTCCGCTGATATGGCCATCGTTGTCTGTTGTGGAATTTAGATGATTCTGGCTTTCTCTAACATTTTCCCCACCATTTTTCTTCTTTTTGCCCAAAATCAGATCGCCTATCAGAAAACCCGCCTCTGCCGAAGCCACTCCGATGGCAGCACCTGCCACGACATCTTCCCAATGATGGCGGTTGCGGCGAACTCTATCTACCGCCACTCCGGTAGCCAGCGCATAACCAGCTATGCCTATCCAGGGAGAAACCTTACGGTATTCGTGCATCAGATTGGTGGCACCACAAAAGGCGATAGAGGTGTGTCCCGATGGAAAAGAACGGTTGTCAGTTCCATCGGGACGCATTTTATGAATGGTATGTTTCAGACCATAGGTGACTCCGGCATTCAGTCCGAAAGACACGACCGAAACCGTCAGTCTGCGCTTCCAGGAACTCTCCGCCTCTACACCCAGCAGTTTCAGTCCGAAGACCGAAGCCATGGGCACATACTGCAGCACGTCGTCAATGCCGTCACCATGATACGTTTTGTAATGACTCGCACTCGCTGGAACATCTGCCCCCCCTGGAGTCTGAGAAAACGCAGTTGACGATAGCAGTAGACCGGCTACTATCAGGTAATCTCTCAAATTTTTCATCCTTGATATTAATTTCAGTCTTATGCCATCATCGCTACACCTTTTATATATATAGGCGCAACGATGACAGATGTGATATATTACAGTTGGATTTCCACGACCTTGTCGATTTCAGTAGGAATAACTCCTAAATCGAGGATGATTCCACCATTGCATTTCTGCATCTTGAGCGGTTTCTTGCTCACAAAGTCGAATACCTTCTTCACCTTCCTGTTGCCCAAAGGCAGGAAGAGAGACTGGTCCTGAAGTTTCAGCACATGCACAAAGAGTCGGTTGCCCTTCTGGGTGGAAACGCCCCAGTCGTGAGGAGTCACGATGCCCGCTCTCGTACCATATATCGTTTCACCGTATGTTTTCATCCACTCGCCCATTTCCGCCAGGCGCTCCAAGGCCACAGCAGGTAGTTCACCATCTGGCTGAGGACCGATGTTCATCAGGAGATTGGCATTCTTGCCCGCCGATTTCACCAGATAATGAATCAGGGTTTTGGTGGATTTATAGTCCTGATCGGTTATCTTATATCCCCACATCCCGTTCATGGTTTCGCAGGTTTCCAGCGGCAGTTTACTGATGTCCTGTCCCGACAAGCCCGACTTGTTTTCGCCAGGAAGATCACGCTCGAACATCTGGAAATCCTCTCCCTCGAAAGGCACCTGATGATGATTATTGCCTATCATACAGGCGGGTTGCAGCCGATGAATCAGCGCATATTGTTCAGGCAGCTGCCAGTCGAAATCGGGATTGATATCCTGATCCCACCAGCCATCAAACCATATTGCGCCTATCTTGCCATAATGGGTGAGCAGTTCGGTAAGCTGGTTGCTCATAAACTGGTAGTAGCTCTGCCAGTTGCCCTTCGGATTCGGGCGTCCGGTTCCCCTGCCCGTTCTTCCCTGCGGAGCATCCTCGCGATACCAGTCGATGTGCGAATAGTAGAGATGCAGGCGGATGCCCTGCTTGTGGCATTCATCTGCCAGTTCCTTGAGAATATCCCGCTTGAAAGGAGTGGCATCCACGATATTATAATCAGAATACTGGGTCTTGAACATGGAGAAGCCCTCGTGATGACGGGTCGTGAAACAGATATATTTGGCTCCGGAAGCCTTGATGGCAGCCACCCATTTGGCAGCATCAAACTTAGACCTGTCTCTTATACACATCTCCGAGCCCACGAGACTAAGGCGAATC
>CAMBBY010000230.1 GCA_945863825.1 uncultured Prevotella sp.
CGAGATTCGCCTTAGTCTCGTGGGCTCGGAGATGTGTATAAGAGACAGATCAGAGTCAGAGCAAAACCCAAAGCTGTAGAGAATGCATAAACAACACTCTCCAAAAGATTGAAATCTTTCTGGATAACCAAGATGGCTACACCAAGCACTGCACAGTTGGTAGTAATCAATGGAAGGAAAATTCCAAGAGCCTGATAAAGTGCAGGGGAAACTTTCTTGAGGATGATCTCAACCATCTGTACCAAGGCTGCAATCACAAGGATAAATGCCAGAGTCTGGAGATATTGCAATCCGAATGGATCGAGTACATACTTCTGAACACACCAAGTTATGATGGTTGCCAAGGTCAAGACAAAGGCGATGGCTCCACCCATACCGATGGCCGTATCAATCTTCTTCGATACGCCCAAAAAAGGACAGATACCGAGGAACTGCGACAAGACGATATTGTTAACGAATATCGCAGAGATAAATATCAATAAATATTCCATAATTTCTATTTCTTAACCTTATTAAATATTGCTATAATGTATCCCAATGTGAGGAAAGCGCCAGGAGGCAGGATAAATACCAGGATATTGGTGGTCTCAGGCAACAAGGCGATGCCAAAGATACTGCCTGCTCCTAAAATCTCACGGGCACAACCAAGAAGCGTCAAGGCAAGGGTGAATCCCAAACCGCAACCTACTCCATCTACCAAACTGGACAGAGGCGAGTTCTTTGCTGCAAAACTCTCTGCACGGCCCAAGATGATACAGTTTACGACAATCAGCGGAATATAGATACCCAAAGCCTGGTTGATGCTATCTGGAGCATAAGCACTCATTACCATCTGAAGGATTGTAACAAAAGCTGCAATCACTACGATAAACACAGGGATGCGAACCATATCCGGAGTAATCTTCTTGATACAAGAAATTACAAAGTTGGTACAAATCAGCACTGCCATAGTAGCTAATCCCATAGAGAGACCATTGATGGCGCTGGTTGTTGTAGCCAAGGTAGGACACATACCGAGAAGCAACACGAAGGTTGGATTCTCCTTGATGAGTCCGTTCATCAAAATCTTAACATTACTCATATCGGCTTATCCTTTCTTTTCATTTTGTTCAACTTTTGCTGCATCACCCTCGCCTTCAGCATGCTTGGTAGCACCACTCTCGCCATCTACCTGCTTACCAGAATAAACCTTGTAAGCCTGATTGATGGCCTTAAGGAAAGCACGGCTGGTGATGGTAGAAGCTGTAATCGCATCTACAGCATTGCCACTCTTATCATCCTTACTTACGTGGAGGTCACCATCCTTTGGAGTCATGCCAATGACACTACCCTTTCCGTCCTTCTGGAACCATGTGGCAGCTTTAGCTCCCAAACCAGGAGTCTCAGAAGCCTGAAGAATGGTATAACCTAAGATCTTACCTTCGGTATCGAAACCAACAAGTACCTTCACATCGCCACCGAAGCCACCGGTTGTACTCTCTACGGCAGCACCCAACTGCTTGCCACTCTTGTCTGAACAATTATGAAGTACAAAAGTAAACTCCTTACCTCCAAACTCCTGCTTCACCTCTTGAGGAGCTGCCACCTGAAGTTGATCAGTACCCATCACGCTTTTGATACCAGCAGCCAGACTCTGTTCATCCTTTTCAGCAATAGGACCAGAAGTAAGATGATTGATATATGCAAGAACGGCACCTATGATGAGCGCTACGCCCACCAGAACAAGCACCATGTTCTTTAATGATGATTCTAATTTCTGCATATCTCAGTCCTCCTTATTTCTTAGCTGGCTTCTCACCGAAGCGCTTTGGTTTAACATATGTGTTAATAAGAGGTGTGAACGCATTCATGATCAGAATGGCGAACGACATACCTTCTGGATAGCTACCCCAGTTGCGGATAATGATAGTCAGAAGACCGATACAAACTCCATAAATGAGCATACCCTTGTGAGTCATTGGAGAGGTAACATAATCAGTTGCCATAAAGATGGCACCGAGCATCAAACCTCCACTTAAAATGACTGCAAATGGATTGGCATAAACAGGGTTAGCCAAGTGCATCAGACCGCTGAATACAAATACGGTAGCGATGATGCTGACAGGAATATGCCAGGTGATAACCTTCTTCCAAAGCATGTAAGCCAAACCAAGCAAGAGAGCGACAGCACAAACCTCACCCGTAGTACCAGCTCCGAATGTATCGCCAGTTGCACCGAAAAGCAAGCTCAAAGAATCAGGCAACTGATTCAGGAGAGAAGCATCACCAGTCTTGATGGCTGTCTTCATGATTGCCAATGGTGTTGCACCTGTTGTAGCATCAGTATAGCTGAGCATCTGTCCAGCCACTGGCCATGAAGTCATTTGGGCAGGGAAGCTGACGAGTAGGAAGCAACGACCCACCAACGCGGGGTTGAAAGGATTGTTACCCAATCCACCGAAACTCATCTTACCTACACCGATGGCAAACAAGGCACCGATGATAATTATCCAAAGAGGAAGGTTACTTGGCAAGTTCATGCCGAGCAGAAGACCGGTGATGATAGCAGAACCATCAAGCAAACTGGTCTCCTCCTTCAGGAGATATTTTGTAATTGCCCACTCAAAGAAAACGCAGGCAGCCACTGAGGTAAGCAGTACAACTACTGAACCTAAGCCGAAGAAATAGATAGAGGCGAGAATGGCAGGCACGAGAGCGATAATCACACCGTACATATTCTTCTCCACGCTCTCATTTCCATGGGCATGTGGCGATAATGAAACGATTAATTTTCCCATTTTATCTTTTAAATTCTTTCGTAAATGGATTTTCTTTAGATTCTTTTCTCAATGAAATTTCTTCTTGACGTGAATGATTACTTCTTAGCGCTACGAGCTCTGATGATACCCATCACAGCAGCCTTACCATTGATGATATTATCAAGGATAGGACGATGAGAAGGACAAGTAAACTGGCAAGAACCGCAAGCGATACAAGAAGTGACCTCCTCTGCCTCCAGGCGCTCATAATCCTTCACTACGCTCAATGTTGCAAGCAAGTATGGCTCTAATCCCATAGGACAAGCATCCACACACTTAGCACAACGGATACATGGCTGAGCCTTCTTGCGATGAGCATCAGCATCGGTCAATATGGTGATCGAGTTGGTACCCTTGGTTACAGGTACATCAAGGCTAATCACAGCCTTACCCATCATCGGACCACCAGCCAACACCTTATTATCACCCTCTGGCAAACCGCCACAGTTTTCAATCATCTGAGAGAATGGAGTTCCCATACGTACGAGGAAGTTACCCGGATTCTTCACCTGCTTACCAGTAACTGTGGTATAGCGTTCGAAGAGAGGTTTATTCTTCATAACTGCCTGATAAACAGCAAAGGCTGTACCTACATTCTGAACAATTGCTCCAACGTTGACTGGGATTGCAGGAGGAGCTGGAACCTGACGACGGATAACTGCATCCACCAACTGTTTCTCACCACCTTGAGGATACTTCTTTGCCAGTGGTACAATCTCGATACGAGAATCACTTGCTGTCTTCTCTTCAAAGAGTTTGATAGCAGCAGGCTTATTGTCCTCAATACCGATGTAGCCCTTTTCTACCTTAGCAGCCTTCATCAGGAGGTTAAGACCTACGAGAATCTCATCAGCATGCTCCATCATCAGACGATAGTCGGCTGTAATATAAGGCTCACATTCTACACCATTGATAATCACGCATTCAGCCTTAGCTCCTGGAGGGGGACAAAGTTTGATGAAAGTAGGGAAACCAGCACCACCCATACCAGTGACACCAGCCACCTTAATGCGATTGACAATCTCCTCTGGAGTCAATTCTGCGTGAGCTTCCAAAGTCTCAAGTTTGTCTGAACGGTCGATACTCTCCTCCCACTCGTCACCTTCAACATTAATAATAATACAAGGCTTACGGTAACCTGTAGCATCAATAGACGTATCAACCTTGAATACAGTTCCTGATACAGAGCTGTAAATAGGAGCACTCACGAAACCACCAGCCTCTGCGATGAGAGTACCTACTTTCACCTTGTCACCCTTAGCAACAACTGGTTTAGCAGGAGCACCAATGTGCTGTCCAAGTGGGAAAATAGCCTGCTTAGGGAGAGGAGCTACCTGAGTAGCCATCTCGGCAGTAAT
>CAMBBY010000231.1 GCA_945863825.1 uncultured Prevotella sp.
TAGGCACAGTGCCATCCAAGGTGAAGTTCACCTTGATTTGTCCGTTAGGAGAAGTGATGTCTCCTGCATCTGCTGAGATGCCAAAAGCCATCAGAAGGCTTGCGAGCAAAAAGAGTTTTTTCATATTATTTTCTTTTTAGTTTGTAATATTCAATATAAAATTACTGAAGTTTCGAATGTGGTTCAAGTACGGGCTGAAGCCCCAAAAGCTCGCTTACGAAACTTCAGTAAAGCAGCAACCAACAGCATTTTATTCATTCTTTTCATAAGCAACTTTATTTATTCAAAAAAACTTTCTTTCATAACAACTTAAAATTCTGCATTTTACTAGGAGAACAGACTATTAATACTCATTCTGCTTTAAAGTACCCTTAGCAGCCTCTATTTCATCCTGAGGGATTGGCAAGTATTTCTTGCTTTCTGTCCACTGGATACGCTCAGGTACACCAATCACATCGTATGCAGTCTTTGCCTTGTTGAGTACCTTTCCTCCACCAGGCTTCAATACCTCGGCAGCCTTGCCAAAGCGAATCAAGTCGTAGTAACGCTTGCCCTCGCCAACAAATTCCAAACGGCGTTCCTCCAAGAGATTATCAAGAGAAACAGTACGGGCAGAAGCATGAGCTCGATTGCGAACCTCATTATAATATCCCTGTGCCTTGGCTACATCACCGCCAGTGCGGAGAATCAACTCAGCGGCATTGAGCAGAGTTTCAGAATAACGATAGATACGCTGGTTGTTATCCCAACCCATGTCGACTTCACCCACAGCCCCATCATTACCACCATGGCGGCCCAAATACTTCAAGAGGAAGATTCCTGTGTTCTGATAACGGCCATTGTAAGTTACCTCATCACCCGTACGAGCCTTGTAATCGGCAGCATAATCAGCCATGTTAACAATTCCACCAGTACGGCGAATGTCATCTTTTTCATAAAGATCGTACACCTCCTTGGATACATCGCCGAAGCCCCATCCACCATTCAGTTCCTGTTTAGGAGCGTAGGAAGGATTTTCTGCCAGATGGGCAGCAGAGGCCTTATAGCTCAATCCATCGATACCAATCAAGGTTGGCACTACGGTACCACCAGCCGCATCGGGACTTCCCCAACTACGTTTACTACCCTTGGCACAATAGTTGATTTCGTAGATTGACTCATCACACCACTCACCACTCTGTTCCCAGATGCCGGCATAATCGCTCATCAGTCTATACTTCCTGCTATTGATGATATCCTCCATATAACCGAGTGCCTGCTGATAGCGGCTCTCATCCTTCTGATACATCACGTAATCGGCAAAAAGCATCTCGGCAAAAGCCTGAGTAGCATGTCCGCTGCGGGCGGCAGTTTCCTTCATCGGCAGGGCATTGCTCTTGATAACCTCTTCCAACATGGCTATTACCTTATTATATACCTCGCTGGCTGAAAGCTGCTCGGCAATATAAGGGGACTCCAGATTCTTCTCGTAATAAGGCACATTGCCCCAGAACTTCCAAAGCTGCAGATAATAAAAAGCCTTCAAGGTCTTTGCCTCTGCAATATAAGTAGCCTTCTCGGCATCAGAAAGCACTGTAGCCTCATCGACATCCTTGATCACCAAGTTGGAACGGTTGATACCCGAATAGCTGGTTGTCCATGCACCCTTGAAGTTCAACAGACTGGTACTCTTATACTGCGAAGCCAAGTGAATTTCTGTCTGGTCGTTAGTATTGCCACCACCCACATAGATATCATCGCCCTGCGCATCAGATACCAGGAAGAGAGGACACATGCCATTATAGAGATCATACCAAGCCATAGGAGCGTATGCTGCGGTAAGCGCCTCATCCACATGCGCCTTGGTGTTGTAATAACCATCGATAGGCAAGCTGCTTGCTGGATCTACGCTTAGGAAATCATCGCCGCAAGAAGACAACGACAATGCCATACCTGCCATTGCACTATATAATAATATATTTTTTGCTTTCATCATTGTTTCTTTTTAATATGTTCTACTTAATTCTGAATGATATTTATTTAGAATGTCACATTGGCACCCACGGTGATGGTTCGATTCTGCGGATAGAATCCACGGTCGATACCCGACTGTGTACCACTGTAAATCTCCGGTTCCATACCCTTGTAACTTGTAAAAGTGAGCAGGTTTTCGGCTGCTACATAGAAACGGAGATTAGAGATGAATACCGTCTCCGTCCATTTCTTCGGCAGGGTAACCCCCAGCTGGATGTTCTTCAGACGAACATAGGAACCATTCTTGATGTAGAGGTCAGACACCTTATTATTATCATTGGCTGTTGACCAGGCGAAACGCGGCATAGTATTGGATGTGCCCTCACCGTGCCAACGACCCATAAACGCTTCAGGAAGATTGGCATAACGGAGATCCACACGGCGAGTGGTATCGAAGATTTTGTTGCCGAAGGAACCTGCCCACAACATAGAGAAGTCGAGCATCTTCCAGCTGGCCCCCAGATTGAAACCGAAAGTCCAATCAGGATCACCCTTACCGATATTAGTCTTATCGGCATCATCAATCTTTCCATCACCATTATAATCTACAAAGATTACATCACCCGGCTGCGCATTTGGCTGCAATTTCACTCCCTTATCATTCACATAAGCATCTACCTGAGCCTGATTCTGGAAGATACCAGCCGTCTTGTAACCATAGAAGAAAGGATATGGCTGACCGTTTTCTGCACGGCTCACATTACCGATCAGGTGAACCTCGTCCGATGTTTCATAACCGGTATCATTGCCCAGATTGATCAACTTGTTCTTCAGATAACTGGCATTGGCGTTGATGTTGAAAGCCCAATCGCCCTTACGGAACTTGTATCCCAGTTCAAACTCGATACCGCTATTCTCCATATCGCCCACATTACCCCAAGGCTTTGATTCGCCCAAGTAAGAAGGCACACTCATGGTTTTCAGCATACCATTGGTTTTCTTCTTAAACCAATCTACCGTGAACGTCAGGGCATTATTGAAGAAGCTGAAATCCAATCCAGCATCATACTGCTCGCTCTCCTCCCACTTCAAGTCGGCATTAGGAGTTCCCGATGGCTTACTACCACCTATGATTACCTGGTTGCCAGCACCACCAAAGGTATAGTTGTTGCCTATAGCCACATTGGCAGTATATCTGAAAGCACCGATAGCCTCGTTACCATTCTTACCCCAACTCAGGCGGAGCTTCATCTTGCTAAACCACTCAGGACGTTTTTCCATGAACTTTTCATTCGTCACATTCCAACCCAATGATACAGAAGGGAAGGTACCCCACTTGTTGTTCGGGCCGAAATTGGAAGAGCCATCACGGCGAATGGTAAACTGAGCCATATAACGCTCGGCATAGTTATAAGAGAGTCGACCGAAATAAGAAGCCAAGGTATGAGGGCTGAACAATCCACCCGATACATCCCGCTTGCCATCGGTAGCCATACCGGTGGTGAAATCAAGGTTTGCCTTGCCAGGATCCAGAGCTATCATATCCTGAGCAGAGCCACTAATATTACGTCCGGAATATTTGATAGCAGATTGTCCAACTACAGCCGAGAAATTATGCTCTCCCAACTGCTTATTATAGGTCAGGATATTCTCAACCTGCCAACGGTTGCCACGATTCATGGAACTCCAGACAGATGACTTGTCATTATGCCGATCAGCATTCAAATAGTATGGAAGAGTCCATCCGTCAGTCCCCCAGAAACTGAGATCAACGCCATAAGAAGTCTTAAACTTCAGGTTATCCCAAATGCCCAGCTCTGCCCAGAAGTTAGCAACGAACTTATCAGAATTATTCTTTTCTCCAGGCAGAGAGAGCCATCCCAAAGGATTGGAAAGATCATTGAAGTTCTTGTTTGGCACATTAAGCAACCTGCCCGTTTTCTTGTCTCTTACCAAAGGACCATATTTCGCAATTTCTCCAGCATACTGCGAATTGAGAGCATCCTCATCTTCAGCATAGACACTCATCAATGGAGAAAGGAACATGGCATTACCAAGGGCAGAAAGACCGCCAATATCGTTGATATTCATACTGGTATTGTTGATGCGGGAATAAGCCAGATTAACACCCACCTTACCCGTCTTGAGCCAGTTACGCACCTTGCTCTGGTCGAAGACAACATA
>CAMBBY010000232.1 GCA_945863825.1 uncultured Prevotella sp.
ATATCCAGCTTGCCATTCTTTACGGCATCAACAATATCCTGCACCTGTGCTGGATAACCCGGCATCATCAGGTCGTTGCCAGCCTCAACTTCCTGTTCCAGAGGAAGGTCGGCACGCTTACCAATCCAGTCGGTCTCCACGATTCCCTTATATCCCCAATCGTTGCGGAGAATATCAGTCAAGAGCCCCTTGTTGCCCTGGGCATAAACACCATTAATCTTATTATAGGCAGACATGATAGTCCAAGGATTGCTCTTGCGAACCATCATCTCGAAACCTTTCAGATACAACTCACGGAGAGCACGCTGGCTCAATCGCTCATCCACCTTGGTACGGTCAGTTTCCTGGGAGTTCACGGCAAAGTGCTTGGCACTCACGCCCACACCCTGGCTCTGTACACCCTGAACAAAGGCAGTTCCGATAAGACCCGTTACGATTGGGTCTTCAGAATAATACTCAAAGTTACGACCACAGAGCGGATTGCGATGCAGGTTCATACCCGGTCCGAGCACAACATCACAGCCATACTCCAGGGTTTCGTTACCGATAGCCTCACCCACCTTGCGCACCAGGTCGGTGTTCCAGGTAGAAGCCAGACAGGTTCCGATAGGGAAACCGGTAGCAAAATAGCTACGGCTGTCACCTTCGCGATGAGCATCGATATGAACTCCGGCAGGACCATCACACTGTACGGTAGTAGGAATGCCGAGACGAGGGATGGCTACAGTAGTACCCGCAGCACCCGGCACGAACTTCTTCTGATGTCCGAGCATAGCGCCACTGCCCACGAATCCATCGTTACCACCGCCCACCAGCATCTGGGCTTTTTCTTCCAAGGTCATCGCCTTGATTACTTCGTCGATGTTGTTGGCATTCAATTTTGGTGCAGATTGCGCCATCATTGTAGTTGCCATTGCTCCTGCCGCAACGGTAAGAGCCAAATTCTTGCAGTTTATCATTTTGCCGTTTATTTAGTTAGTCATTACTATTCTGTTTTTTTAGTCGTTTCATCAGGCTTGTGCAGCCCTAAAGGTTACTGCATTTCTTCAAAAACTTGCTGCAAATTTAATAAAAAAAGGTGGAAACGCCAAGCATTTCCACCTTTTTTTCTTGAATTCAACAAGATTATTCCCGGATTTAACAAAAGATATAGTAAGAGAATAACATACTATACATATCCCTAACCTAAGGCTAGTCATGATATTTAATCTGGAAGTAATCGAGCAGACGCTTATAGAAGTCCTGTGCTGTAAGACAAGTATCCATCAGATAACCTTTAATATGATTCCATTCGTGCAATCCTCTATAATAAAACATCTTCAACTCGTCTGTGATGATGAACGGAACAATACCATTGCTTAGGCACTCCTTGAACATGATCAATCGCCCCACCCTTCCATTACCATCTTGGAAAGGATGAATAGACTCAAAGCGCTGATGGAAATCGATAATATCCTCCAGCGTTTTTTCTTTCTTGGCATTATACTCCTTCAGCAATCTTACCATCTCCTTGTGTACCATTTCCGGTTCACAAGTTTCTATTCCCCCCACTTCATTTGGAAAGCGTTTGTAATCTCCCACCATAAACCAATCTTTGGTGCTATCAGAAGTTCCTGACTTGAGAATAAGATGAAGTTTCTTGATGAAGTTTTCGGTCAACTTCTCATCAGCCTGATCAATAATCAAATCGATACACCTGAAGTGATTGGTTGTCTCAATGATATCATCCACCCTTACACTTTGGTCGGTAATGCCTATCGTATTGGTTTCAAAAATAAAACGGGTCTGCTCATGCGACAACCTGCTTCCTTCTATATGATTGGAATTATAGGTTAAGTCTATTTGAGTACGATGATAAATGCCTCCTTTCAGCTTCATATTCTTCTGTTCCCGAAGGATAGAAAGAAGAGGAGAAACCTGTTGCTTCTTGGATTTACGCATAGGCAAAGTTGCATCGGCAGGAATATTCCATGTCTTTCCCACCAACACTACTCCCTCAATTTTCCCGGAAGCACAATAATTACGCGCAGTTCGTTCTGATACCCCATACTTCTGCGCAAACTCTTTCACTGATATATAATCCATATTTTATCGGCAAGTTTACGTTTGTATTTCGACTGCAAATATAACACTTTTTTGCCGATAACGGCAAGAAAACAACGAAAAAGCGATTATCCTCCCTCTTTTTTTGCCGATAACGGCAAGAAAAGCGCCCAACTGCTGATGTGCGACCACATATCAGCAGTTGGGCGCTTTTAAATATATATTGCAACAACTTACTTCGCTGTATCCTTTGAGCTTCGCTTATCACGGCGATAACTGCGATAATCATCCAGCGGAATCTCAATATCAGGTTCCACCAGCTCACCCTCACGTGGCAAGGCGAACTTCTGATACTTGATGTTCAAGCCACGCTCTATCCACATACTCTCATAATAGGTCTGGATAGAGAGAATCTTACGGGTTTCCTCATCGATACCCTCCTGATGATAGAGGTCCTCTGTGCGGAAGAGCACAGGCAGATGGTTGCCATCCACCATATAAGTGGTATAGGTGAAGAGGAAGTTGGAGTCCGTCTTCAGATGGATGATGCCGCCATCCACGAGGAAGTGGCGATAACGGTTCATGAAGTATGTAGATGTAAGACGCTTGCGAGGATTCTTCATCTGAGGGTCAGAGAAGGTGAGCCAGATTTCCTGCACCTCATCCTCGGCAAAGAAGCGGTCGATAATCTCGATGTTGGTACGGAGGAAAGCCACGTTCTTCTGCCCTTCCTCTATCGCTTTCTTGGCACCGGTCCACATACGTGCACCCTTAATATCCACACCGATGAAGTTCATCTCAGGATAGAGCTTGGCAAGTTCCACGGTATATTCACCCTTGCCGCATCCCAACTCCAGCACGATAGGATTATCATTGTGGAAATACATCTCACGCCACTTGCCCTTCATATCGAAAGGCACGTCATCTACAACACTATATGGATACTGGAACACGTTCTCGAAACGCTCCATATCCGCAAACTTTGCTAATTTTCCTTTGCTCATTGATTCTTTTTTCTTCGTTTGGGTGCAAAGGTACAAAAATTATAAAAACTCTTATTACAATTACATTTATAATTTTTGATATTTAACCAAATCTACCGGAAATTCTTTTCAGAAACGGCAGAACTGTTGCCTCCATCACCAAAAATGAAAGAACATAGACATCAGTATTGTCCTACCTCGTAACTGATACTCCTTGCCCGTACGGGTCAACCCAGAATAAACAGTATAGCCGTAGGTGCGCTGATTGAAAAGATTAAGCGCAGTCAAACTCAACTCCATACCATTCCTGAAGCCATAACTGGTGGATGCATCGGCAAGAGTAAGATTCTTGTGCTGATGATCTGCTATCTGATTGCGATAATGCTCTCCATGCAACTTGATAAACCATGACTTCAATGGCTGGAAGTTGAAAGTGAGATTCTGGGCAAAATTGGTAGAGGAAGAATCGAAACCCAAATTCTTCAATACCATCTTATCCTTATCCCAGTTCAGCTCATAGGTGAAATTGAACCAATCCACAGGACGACCGCTCCATTTTGCCGACAACATATAGTTATCAGATGAATAGGCTGAAGGAGAATCGTTCTGACGCAGGAAGCCATCAAACCTCAGATAATCAAAACCTACGCTAACGAGTCCATGCATGAATCCCAATCCCTTACTTACCTTTCCACCAGCCATCAGGTTTTCAGAACTGCTGCTGTTGGAGAAATAGGAGTTGATGATATAATCACCCACAAAATCACGAGCCACCGTAAGATGACTGTCAGACCAGCTCTTGCGGATGTAGGCATTGGCAAAGATGGTAGCAAGAGGACGCTTATAGTTGATGTTGAAGGAAACATGCTTGCTCTTGTCGGCGGTATAATCCACAAAACCCGTATAAAGATTACGGTAATCACGCATCAGCAGACCCTGATAGAAATTCTGTTCATCCACTTCCCGCTGAGCGATTCCACCGGAAAGCGTAGCCTGCAAACGGGCTGTAAGGAAATAGCTCACGCTGAGTTGAGGAGCAACCTGTGTCTTGCTGGCGTTCTCTTTCGCTCCCATCAACTTATCATTATAATAATAAGGTGTAAAGGTGAT
>CAMBBY010000233.1 GCA_945863825.1 uncultured Prevotella sp.
GCAAGCAGCGCCATCTCTCTTCTCAATTTCTATGCTACGGCAGAGGGAGTAAAGTCTTATATGATTTGGGGATTGGGTAGTTTCGGAAATGTTACGATGGGAAACGTTCCGCTTCTGGCTGGTGTTGTTCTGATAGGAAGTTTCTTTGCCTTGATGATGAGCAAACCCCTCAATGCGCTATTATTAGGCGAACAGTATGCAGCAAGCTTGGGGTTTGAAATATCAAAAATCCGACTGACACTTTTATTAATAACAGGTGTATTGACTGCCGTTGTTACAGCTTTTTGCGGACCTATAGCTTTCATCGGACTGGTAACTCCACATCTGGCTCGGATGCTTTTATCTACAGACAACCACCGACTGCTCATTCCTTTTACTATGATGGCAGGCTGTCTGATGGCTCAAATCTGTAATCTCCTGTGTTCATTACCTTGCTGGAATGGTACGTTGCCGCTCAATGCCGTAACTCCGCTCTTTGGAGCCCCGATTGTCATTTATATATTATTAAAGGTAAAAAGGTAAAAGGGTAAAAAGGTAAAAAAGTAAGGTAAAAAGTAAAAAATGAGAGGAGAAATTCAAAAAATAGAGTGAAAAGATAATCCTACCTTTTCACTCCCTTAACAGCTTCGCTTTCCAACGGATTCTCAGGCCAGAAATGCTTGGGATAGCGGCGCTTCAATTCCTTTCGTACTTCAAAATATGTGTCCTTCCAGAAACTGCCTAAATCCTGAGTCAACTGTACTGGCTTGAAACCAGGCGACAGAAGTTCCATCAGTACAGGTTGTTTTCCGTCATTCACGCAAGGTGTTTCCTTCATTCCAAAACACTCCTGCAAGCGTACGCTCAATACAGGAATTTCAGTACCCTGGCGGTAATCGAGTTTGATTCTGCTACCAGAAGGAACTTGGATATGGGTAGGAGCCAGCCGATCGATTTCCTGTTGAAGATCATAAGGAATGCTATTCCACAAAACTTCTTTCAGATTGATTTTCTTCAGTTCACTGTTTGTGGAAATCACATGATTTCCTTCTTCCAGATAGAAGGGAAGCCAGTCTTGCGCATGTTCCATCAGATAAGGAGTACTCAGATTCGGAATCTCAAGTTCAGGATGCCATTCTGTCACTTGAGCCACACGCCTCTGCAGCAATTGCACCTGTTCATTCCAGTCGAACATGCTAAGTCCATCTTTTCTGATAGCTTCACATATAATGTTGATAATCAGACTTTTATCAATATCATAAATCGGTTTGCTGTCAACAATGATTCTACCAATTCTTTTTTCTCT
Organism: uncultured Prevotella sp.; assembly: GCA_945863825.1. GTDB lineage: Bacteria > Bacteroidota > Bacteroidia > Bacteroidales > Bacteroidaceae > Prevotella. The sequence continues at coordinate 1,286 of CAMBBY010000233.1, forward strand.
TTGCATGACAACACATCCCTGTTTACTGTCCCAAGAAACATGATCATGCTCTGTGGCGAGTTCCTGTAAATCCTTTTCGCAGACAGGTGCTGCTAAGAAAACCTTTCCTGCATTTCCATTGGAATGCATCGAAGCCACCGCAAGCCATTGGTAACCAATTAGGGAATCTGTGCTTTCTATTCTGACTCTATTACCATTCGCCAAACGATAGTTGCCCATATGATCCATGGCGAGGGCGATGCGTTCAGGATAGGCTAATGCCACCAGACGGCCGATGGCTTCAGCAGAAGGATCCTGATTCTCCACTTTAACCTTGCACATACGATGCAGTTCTGCCGAACTCTGTGCGATTTTTGCCCATCTGCCCAAACTCTGTTTCCTGCGTGCATTCCGCAAAAGGGAAATGCGAAGAGTAATATCCTTATCCTCCTGATCAGAAAGCGGATCTTTTTCTTCCAAGAGAGCAGCCACATCACATGCCAGACTCTTTTCCTGCTGCGTTTTCGCTCCCGAAATCATTTTAGCAATACGAGGATGGCAAGGGAGTTTGACCATTACTTTGCCCAAAGGAGTCAGGCTGAAAGAAGCTTCTTCCTCCTTGCTATGAGAAACATTCTTTGGCTGGGAATTATGCAGAACAATCGCTCCAAGCATTACCAATAATTCCTTTGCACACAATAAGTTACCAGTCGGAGGTGGAGTAAGCCAAGGCAAGGCTGCAACATTTGTTTCGCCGAATGCTGCGACTTCAAGCAACATGGATGACAAGTCTGCTTCCAGAATTTCCGGTTTACGTTGTTCCTCCATCTGATGTTCCGTCGCCATTGTCCAAAGTCGATAGCAGGTTCCTTCTGTCACTCGTCCTGCACGTCCCGCTCTCTGTACAGCCATGTCCTTGCTGATTCTTACCGTATCAAGACGACTCAATCCGGTTTTTGCATCATAGTTCAAACGACGGCAATAGCCCGCATCTATCACAATTTTTACCCCCTCGATAGTAATGGAAGTTTCAGCAATAGGAGTAGCGAGCACTATCTTCCTTTCTCCATCCAGGGAAGGAGCGATGGCCTGTTTTTGCGCCTCTTGAGATAAGTTGCCGTAAAGAGGATAAACCTTTGCATCGAGTGAAGATTTCTCGAGCAATTCGGCGCATTTTATAATCTCTCCCTGTCCAGGCAGAAATACAAGCATGTCTCCTACCTGCTCCCTATAGGCTTTCAGGATTGTGGCAGCAGTAACCTGCACAATCTCATGAAGTTGCGGAGTTTCCTTTGCATAAATGATTTCCACAGGAAACATTTTTCCCTGACTCTCTATCATGGGAGCCTGAAGGGAATGACAGATAGAGTCCACATCAATGGTAGCCGACATGATGGCGATTTTCAGGTCGTCTCTGATAATCTGTTGGGTTTGATGGGTGAGGGCAAAAGCAAGATCAGCCGTAAGACTTCTTTCATGAAATTCATCAAAGATAACAAGATTCACCCCGTCGAGTGTAGCATCTTCTATCAGCATTCTGGTAAGAATTCCTTCCGTCACGACTTCAATGCGTGTATCTTTAGAAACTTTGGTTTCAAAGCGAATACGATAGCCCACAGTTTTTCCTATCGGTTCACCGAGCAAGTAAGCCATGCGCTCAGCGATTTGTCTGGCTGCAATTCTCCTGGGTTCGAGAATGATTATTTTCCCCTCGCTTCCCAATGCTTGAAGCATGGTGAGCGGGAGAATGGTTGATTTTCCAGAACCGGGTGCAGCCGTAATCACAATGGAATTGTGCTCTGACAGAGTTTGGTTTACTGCATCAGCGATTTGAAAAACCGGAAGATTACCGGAACGCTTGGCTATATTTTCAATCGACATTACTTGTTGTTTTTTTTAAGTAATCTACTATGGTGTTTGCTCTGACTTCTCATGAAAGCCATGATGATGTTATGATTTCTTTTCCAGTTCCTGAAGATTTTCCATTTTCTTGGTTTCGAGGAACTCGTAGATGCCGCACAAATGTTCGCGGACGCGACCATGACCGAATTCATAGACCTTGCTCACCAGTCCATCGAGGAAATCGCGGTCGTGACTTACTACAATGAGGGTTCCGTCGAAATCCAGAAGAGCTTGCTTCAGCACGTCTTTGGTTTTGAGGTCGAGATGGTTGGTAGGCTCATCCAGAATCAGCAGGTTTACCGGTTCCAAGAGAAGTTTGAGAATGGCAAGGCGAGTACGCTCACCACCAGAGAGGACTTTCACCTTCTTGGTAGAGTCTTCGCCACCAAACATGAAAGCCCCGAGCAGATCGCGTATCTTGTTGCGGATTTCTCCTTTCGCCACATCGTCGATAGTCTGGAATACGGTGAGTTCACCATCAAGCAGAGAGGCTTGATTCTGAGCGAAATAACCTATCTGTACATTATGCCCCAATTCGATTTTTCCCTCATTCTGCAACTGTCCCATGATACATTTCACGAGTGTGGATTTACCCTCGCCATTACGACCTACGAAAGCAATCTTGTCGCCACGCTCTACAGTAAGATTCACGCCACTGAATATCTTCTTATCATCAAAAGACATTGATACGTCGCTCATCTGTACAGGATAGGCACCGCTGCGAGGACTTGGCGGGAACTTGAGGCGAAGGCGACTGGTGTCTTCTTCATCCACCTCGATAAGTTCAAGTTTCTCCAGCATCTTCACGCGGCTCTGCACCTGGAAAGTTTTGGAATAAGTACCTTTGAAGCGCTCGATAAAATCCTTTGTTTCGGCTATCATCTTCTGCTGTTCCTCATATTTCTTCATCTGCTGTTCGCGACGTTCCTTGCGCAGTTCCAGATACTGGCTGTAAGTAGCCTT
>CAMBBY010000234.1 GCA_945863825.1 uncultured Prevotella sp.
TTTGTTGCTCAGGTACTTATAAATCAAGTTAAATCAAAGTGTTGCGGAATTAAGGGAAATATGAAAACATTAATATTTTTTCTGATATTCATAATTAGCACACTTTGCTGCTATAGACAGACCTCTATGACGGGACGCCGCGACAGTTTGCTGCGCCGCGTGCGTCTTTCAATGATATCATTAGCATTGGTGAGCTGATAAAGAGTGTGAAAGAGGGTAACGTTGGTATTAAGAAAATAGCGGAAAAGAGCGGCTATGCGTTTCGAGGTCGCTATCACGACCCTGGGTTGAACGACTTCTATTATGAGGATGTCTACTATAAGAATTGTATGGTGGCGGCAGACGGCAGTCCGATTAAATATGGTAAGGGTAATTCTTCTGTGCTGATAGCAGGAAGCGTTGGCTTCGGACCTTTTGTCTCGATTCGTGTCTACAACAAACGTGCCTATAACTACATAAAATCGGAACTAAGGAACAAGTTCCATTTCAAAACCGCGGAGGTCGATGGCAAGTGGGCAACGCTGAAGAAAGGGAGTGTGGTTGTTGACGTTTCCGTGGACGGCAATGCCTATGGTTTCACCTTTTACATCAAATAGACGTTGGTTAAAAGCTGGCGTGAACTGAGCTGGGACAGATGAATCTGCCGTCGCTGTTCGACGGAGCGTATGCTAACGCTGGCGCTTTCCTGTCGTTGAAAGGTGCCTCAATAGATTTTGGCGATTTGGCGGATGGCAAAAGTAACGCCTATCAATGATTATTCGTATCTTTGCAACACGAGAACCCGCCAAGCCTCTCAACGATGCTCAAACAAAATAAAAACCACCACATGCCAATAAATAAGCATGTGGTGGTTTTTATATAATCCCGCCTTTTACGGAATATTAGAAGTGGAAGCGGAGATCAACGCCACACTGGAAAGGATTGCCACGCTGGGCGAAGTATTCCTTGTTGCCTGTGGCGGCATTATCTACCGCAAAGGTATTGTAATGGGTATTCGTCAGATTACGAGCCCAGAAACTGATAAGGACCTTGCCTAAATCGGCATCCAGATGAGCGCCTAAGACTGCATACAAATTCTGACTGTAACTGTTGGCCTGATCCCAATAGGTCTTGCCCTGTGCATTGACATTGGCACCTATAGTAAGCGAACGGAGCAAACGGCAATCTGTATCAATGCGATAATCTGCAGTAGCAGAAAGCGTATGCTGCGGAACATAAGGTACAAACTTATCCTTGAAATCCTCTGCCTCGGCTCCTTCCCCACTCCGATACTCATCAAATACGGCACGGGTATAACCATAGTTCACCATCCAGTCGAAATGACCATTGAAGAGCTGACCTCTGAGCGCAGCCTCAATACCGCAACTGTGACTCTTGCCGGCATTGACCATCATTCTGCCAAAACCGTAATTACCTGCCATCACAGACAACTGTTGGTTCTTTACCTGCATATAGAAATCACTGAGATCCAGATGAAGCGCATTCTCAAAGAGATTGAGATGGGTTCCCAACTCGTAGTTCCAGCTCACTTCCGGTTCATAAGAGATCGTCTTATTCACCTTCTCATAATCCTCAGCAGAATGAGGAACATCATAATCACCACGCATCGCAGCCTGACGGTTGGCATTCAATTCTGTCTGAAGAATATCGCTGAACATCTGGATGTTATAACCACCGGCACGATAACCCTTGCTGACTACCGCATACACATTACTGCCATGGGAATCCAATCGCCAAGTGAGTCCCAACTTAGGCAACAGCTCTTCAAAATGATCGTGCGTGCGACCATCGAGCATACTGCGCAAAGTATAAGTTGCCTCCCTGCCCATCACGTTCGCCTTCATACTCATATAGGCAGAACTCTCGTAATGAATGGAGGTAAGCATATAATCATATCGCAAACCCAAGGTAAGGGAAAGCGAAGAAGATAAATCGAAAAGGCTCTCGTGATAGAAACCGAGATTGGACTGAGGCGTATGATACAATCCTGGCGCACCCATGGAAACCTCCATGCCTACTCCACCAGCTTGTTCTATAGCTCGCTTAGCTGCAGCCTGGGCTGCAGCTGCAGGCATTCCCTGTGCAATCATCCTGTCTGCCATCGCCTGCACCATCGCATTATACATCTGGCTCTGGATGGCATTGCCGATAGGCGCCGTCATCGCTTCATCAAAGAACACTGGTCCGTTGGTCTTCAACCACTGTTGGGAGAAGAAAGCACCTAATGTCCAATGCCAGAATCCGCCCACAGCCTGCTTGCCCTTGAAGGTAAACTCCTGGGTAAAGGAATTCTGCAACTGCTGCTGAAGGATGCGCATATAGTCAGCCGGAAGATAATCCTGATCCATCAGCATATGGTCTTTCACATACTGATAACTCGAAACGGAAGTGAAATCGAAAAGATTTCCCTGACGGGTGAGTCGCAAACCGGAAATCAGATTGTTGCGGCGATAGATGCCTGCAAAGGTGGAGGCTGGACGGTCGGTATTGCCTGTTGCAAGATCCAGACGACCATAAGGAAATCCATTCTGATCTACATACTGATAATTGGCGAGAACATCAACATCCCAACCGGCATTCAGACGGGTTTTTACAAGCAGTTTTCCGCCCGCCTCATTCATCTTGTCAGCCCTTTCCCCAGTAAAGGAATTGCGGAAGAAACCGTTCTGTCCATCATAAAAACCAGCCAAAGAGAAGGCTGTCTTCTCATTCACCTTATTATAATGCGCTACCTCAAAATTGCGATAGCTACGACTGCCATAGCCCAATTTCACATCCGTACCCTGATAGTTAAAAGGATTGCGGGAATACATTCTGACGAGTCCGCCCTCTGTATTCTGTCCATAAAGAGTGCCCTGCGGTCCACGGAGCACATCCACACGACTCAATTGGTAATTGTGGAGATTGAAGGCAGACTTGCTCATCACCGGGATATCATCCATATAGATGCCCACAGAAGGACTGTTGACACGACTGCCGATGCCACGCACATAGACGGAAGACGACAAGCGGCTGCCGTAATTAGGCATCACAAAATTAGGGATATACTGAGAGAGTTCACGCAAATCATGAACACCGAGTTTCTGAATCTGAAAACTGCTGAGAGAACTGCTGCTCAAAGCCTGCTGACGGAGGCGACGGGTTTCCTTGGGTTGGGAAACGACTACAATCTCATCAATATCAAATACCTTGCTGCTATCAGCAAAAACGCTCTCTGGACTGACCAAATTACCATTAACGGCACTGGCTGGATGCATACTTTCCGCATTAGCCAGATATTCATTTTCTGCATTTACTGGCAGAAAATTTGCAGCTAAAGATGCGGCTATCAAAATTTTAAAATACATAATTCAACTGATTTTTTTCGGCTGCAAAGGTACAAAGATTATCCCGAAAGGATTATCCTTATAAATTAGGAAATCTGTGAAAATCAAAAAATCAGATAGAAATCAGGCTGAACCTGGTAAAGCAGGAAAACTGAACGAATCCGGCATATCAGGAAACGAGAACATATCAGGAATTTCGCTTGAGATAAGTCCGGATAGCATACCAGAAATATGCTACTAAAATAATATAACCAACAGTATATAACGTACTGATACTGAATATGATATAATCTAAGGCACACATACCCATCAGACCTCCCAAATAGAGTATTCCTTCACCCAAAGTAAGACGGTTTTTTACTTCATCCACACAGGCAATGGCAAGTATGAGTATCGCCCATACGGATGCTAAGAAGAAGCCCAACACCTTAGGCACTGCAAAAGGATTGAGCGTAGGGTGGAAATAGAAATGGCGCCATACCTCAGGCATGTAGGTCTGAATCGTGGCATAGAAAGCTGCAGACAGCGATACCATCAGCACAAGGGCTGTTGGATAAGGTGAGTCGATATCATTGAAATGCACGATAGGCGCATTTCGCGTAAAGATCTTCTTCACCAGATAACTCACTCCTATCAGCACAAAGACTATCAGGAAGATGAGCAGGTGGGTATTGCTGAATATCATGATAAACTGGGAAATGGGATCATCAGGCACTACCTTAGAAAGCATATTAGACTCATGTATCCAACCGAATACATTATCCTCTGTCTGTCTCTTATACACATCTCCGAGCCCACGAG
>CAMBBY010000235.1 GCA_945863825.1 uncultured Prevotella sp.
ATTCGCCTTAGTCTCGTGGGCTCGGAGATGTGTATAAGAGACAGGTCAATCACCTCCTTCGCAAAGAGGGGATAGACAACCCTACTATTGGACTGCTGATTTGCAGAAGTAAAGACAACACGTTGGCTCAATATGCTCTTGAATCATGCACTCAACCTATTGGCATCTCTGAATATGAACTGGAAAAATTCTATCCCGAGAAGATAGAAGGCACCATGCCTACAATAGAAGAAATTGAAGCTAAATTGAACGACAATTCGAATAAGTAACACTGAACTTGTTTATGGACTATACCAGCATACATATATACGGCCATCTGCTCTCAGATGATATCCTGCACAGCATAGAGCGTGACCAGAATCTCACGGGCAACCGAGAGCAGGACTATTCTATAGACATCAGCACGTCGGCTGCCATCGACTATGTATGGAGCAGCCTGCGCAACGACTGGCGATTCTATAAGGAACGCTCTGGAGTGAATGACCCTTACGGCACACGACGAGCCCGAGACCTGATGGAACGTCTGTTCCAAAGCCTGGATTATGGGCTTGTCAAACAAACGGCAAATGTGGAAGTGGGAGGAAAAGGCTTTGAGATAAGTCATCTCTGCCCCGACCTTTCCAGCATGCCTTTTATTGTCGTAGGAGAAAATGTGGTTGACGACAGCGGCATCGACACGCTCGACAAGTGTTCGCTCGACTATCGAGCCAAGGGCTCGCGCCGCAAGAAGTCGCCTCATGCCACCATGCTCGAATACCTCAATGCCACTGAGAATGTTTATGGCATCATCAGCAACGGAGCAACCATCCGACTGCTCCGCAACTCCGGTCAGCTTGTCAAGCTCACCTATATAGAGTTCGACCTTCGCCGTATGCTCGAAGAAGACAAATATACTGAGTTCTGCCAGATGTTCCGTCTGCTCCATGCCTCCCGTTTCCGCGCCAATGGTGATGAGCCTTGCGTGATGGAACGATGGTTCAACATGAGCATTGAGAGCGGCAACCGCATTCGCTCGGGTTTGTCGCTGGCTGTACAGAAAACGATGGAGACCATTGGCAATGCCGCTTTCCGTGGCTCTGGCGAAGGCAATGAAGCACTGAGAAAAGCTTTCTCAGAAAACCAGCTCGATGCTGCCACATTCAACAAGGAACTCATACATTTCATCTATCGTCTGCTCTTCCTCTTCATCATCGAAGACCGCAACCTCGTCTATCAGATTCCCGAGGATGCCGACTCCGACGAATACCAGAGAATATGCCGATGGCAGGATATATACAAGCAGAATTACGCTGCATCACGCCTCCGCCGCCTGTCAGAGCTGAGCTATCTGCGCCAACGTCAATACCACGACTTGTGGGAAGGACTGATGGATACCTTCCGCCTGTTTGAGGATGAGGCGTTTGGCAGCCGTCTTGGCATCCATCCGCTTGGCGGAGTTCTTTTCTCCCGAAATACGCTGAGGTATCTGAAGTCATGCCGAATTTCCAATCTTGACCTGTTGCAAGCCTTTGATGCGCTCAATCAGTTTGTCGACGACCGTGGCATGGTGGTGAAAATCAACTATTCGTCATTGGATGTAGAGGAGTTCGGGTCTGTTTATGAGGGCATATTGGAGATGCGACCGTTCGTTCAGCCATCTGTAGCTCCAGCCGACTGGCTGTTTGGGTTCGTTGGCGGTCTCGACCGTCAGAGCACCTCCTCTTACTACACCCGTCCTGACCTTGTGCAAAATCTCATCCGCACTACCCTCGAACCAGTCATCAAGGAGCGCATAGCAAAGCTTTCTTCTCCCGAGGAGAAGGTAAAATCGTTGCTGTCCATGAAGGTGTGCGATGCAGCCAGCGGCTCGGGCCATATAGTGCTTGCCATGGCGCGCACCATAGCCTGGTATATCTGCTCCATACGCACAGGCGAGGATAATCCTGCATCACAAGACTATCGGCAGGCTTTGCGCGAGGTCATCCAAAAGTGCGTATATGCTGTTGACTATAATCCCGATGCGGTGGAACTATGCAAGGTGGTGCTATGGATAGAGGGCTATTGTGCCGGCAAACCTCTGTCATTCCTCGACCATCATATCCGCTGTGGTAATTCTGTTGTGGGTGTTACAGATTTGGATACCTTACTTGCTGGTGTGCCAAAGGAGGCATTTAGTGCCGTTGACAAAGACACTAAAAAGAAGATAATCAATTTGAACAAGGCTGCCCTTCAAGATGTCTTATTGGTTCAATCTGGACACTCGCACGGTTTGAATGTTTCTCTGTTTACTCAGGATTTTACCATTCAGAGCATAGACAGTGAGCAAGTAGGTCTTGCCAGCAAGGTCCGTGAAATAAACTCTTTGCCAGAAAACTCATTGTTGGATCAACTTACCAAACAAAGGCGTTGGGAAGAGTTGATGCAGTCTCCAAGAGTTGAATGTCTCCGTCGTGCTTGCGATGTATATACTTACGCATATTATAAGCAATTCAAAGCAGAGGACTTGGATAGTCATGTAGATGCTTCAGGCACATTTACCGCATTCAACGTGCCATATACCCGTACAGTATATCAAGCACTTCAAGAAATCAAGTATCTGGATGATAATGATGGAATTGTAGATGCTCAACGTCTACCTGATAGCTTCCGAGCAGAAGTCGCCCTTGCAGCGAAACAGCATAGTTTCTTCCATTGGTGCGTAGAGTTCCCTGAAGTCTTCGCTTACGATGGTGGCTTTGATGTCATGTGTGGTAATCCGCCTTGGGATAAGATAAAGGTGGAAGACAAGAAGTGGTTTGAGAGCCATGGTCGTTCAGACATAGTGAATGCAGGAACTGCGGCTCAGCGTAAGCGTGCGATAGCAGAGCTTCCAGTATCAGACCCCTTGCTTTATACAGAATACTGTCAGGCACAACAAGATGCAGAAGCAATGAGCCGATTTGTTAGATTCTCAGGACGATTCCAACTGACGGCTACAGGTGATATTGACCTTTATCCCATGTTTGCCGAACTATGCCTTACATTCTCAAAGGAGGCATGGGGATTGGTATTGCCTACAGGCATCGCTGTGAATGACAGCAACAAGGCATTCTTCTCAAAACTGATTGATGAGAACAGATTGGTTTCCCTTTATGACTTTGAGAATAGAGAAAAACTGTTTGATATAGATAGTAGGTTTAAATTCTGCCTTCTCACAGCAGGTAAGCCGCAGGCTAAAGCACGTACGGTGAGTGGCGGTTTCTATCTCACACGACTTGACCACCTGCTCGACCCTCGGCGTATCTATACCTTGCAAACTTCTGATTTTGCCCGTCTCAATCCCAATACCAAGACATGTCCTGTATTTCGTACAAACCGTGATGCAACTTTGACTGCAAAGATTTATCGCCACTCCACAATTCTGCTTAACGAACAGACTGGAGAGAATCCTTGGAACGTGAAGTTTGGAAGTATGATTCATATGGCCAATGACTCTCATCTCTTCCGTACATATACCCAACTGACGGAGGCTGGCGCAACATATCAGGCTCCTAACTTCATCCTTGATGGTGAAACATACGTTCCTCTCTATGAAGGCAAAATGATTTGGCACTACCATCACCACTATGGCACATGGCCAACATCGGGCGAACGTCCCAACGCTATTGATACTCCATCAATTGAAGAACTTGCTAACCCTGATGCCTCCATCATTCCATGGTATTGGGTGCCTCTAACGGCTGTACAAGATCGGTTGGTAAAGAAAAGTATTGACCAAGATGGGAAAGAACATGTTATTTGGGAATGGAAACACAAGTGGTTATTTGTTTTTAGGGATATATCCAACGCAACAAATGAAAGAACTATGGTTAACTCTTTCGTTCCGTGAACAGCTCTTAATAACAAAGTTCCTTCTATTTTCATAGATAAAAGAATTCTGGGTGCTATAGTTTTATGTGGTAATCTATCATCTATAGTATTTGATTATGCTGTTAGGCAGAAGGTTGGTGGTACCTCAATGAACTTTTTCTACGTCAAACAATTCCCCGTCCTCGCTCCCGAACAAATCCCAGCCCCCATGCAGTGGCAGATTGTAAAGCGAGTAGCCGAACTCTGTTATTTCAACCACGACCTCGATGGTTGGGCTACAGAGTTATGG
>CAMBBY010000236.1 GCA_945863825.1 uncultured Prevotella sp.
TCCCCATCATTTGTTGGATATACACCTCTATATGGAGCAATATTTAGTGGAAGGTTGTTTTCGCTTATTACTATTATGTGATTTAATGAATTTATTTGTGCAGTGAGAGCTGGATAAACTCCTCCATCTGTATTGTCAGTAGGTATTGTGCAATCGACAATAACAATATCAGCAACATGTACTGCATAAAGAAATTGTTGCTGCTGAAGAGGATTAACTTCTTTGCTGACATAGACGAACTCTATGTCAACTTCAAGTCTCTGCGCCATACATCTAAAGAGCGCCTCAGTTTTCGCGTTTTGCTTATATTCAGGAAAAAATGCTATCATGACTTTTGACTTTTAGACATTAGAAACACAAACAAATCTCTTCTATCAAGAAATATTCCAGTTGATGCAGCACCATACTGCATTCGATCTAAGGCTTCAAACATATTGGTTCTATCGTTTGTTGATAATGATAATAGTTTATCAATAAGGCTCTTATCTTCCTCTTCCTGTGATTTTTTTGGGGAGGACGTCACTGATCTTTTTAAATGAGCAGGATCTTCGTCCTCAGAAGGTTTCATTTTGCTCTGATTACATTTTGATTCCAGAAAGTTCTTACATAGTCGATTATAGAAAGAATCAAAGTAGTCCATATTGTGTTTTGGACCATTTTTCTTAACGACTGCCTTTATATCATCAGGTAGGTTCTCTGGAAAGAAGTCAACACCTGCCAACATTACAGGAACAATGTTTTTGTTATGTAATAAGGCATGTGCTAATTCGCATCTTAACCAATCCTTATTTCTGTCAAAAGTCGGGTCGATACATTTATCAAATGCATGCTCATCCACAATTAATATAAAATCGATACATTCTTCAACTCTTTTGAGCAACGATATATCAAAATCTCCATTTCTAAGTGTATCTATATCAAAACTTACTTTATATCCGTCACGTGATAAGAGATCGAATAAATGCTTTGCAGTTTCATAGCCGCCTTTTCTTCTATAACTTATAAATATATCGTACATATAGAAGAGCTTTATTCCTGATAATCCATATAAGTAATTAACTTACCACATTCAGGATTTGGACAGAAGACATCATGCTTGTGGAACTCTGTGCCGCATTCGCTACAGTGATAGACTTGTTCATCGGTGGTGGTAACGTCATTGAGGTTTGAGATAGCAACCAATACACTCATTTCAGCGAGAAGTTCGCGCATCTTCTCTTTGACTTCGGGAGTGGCGATTGATTCTACCTCTTTTATCTTGGCAACTACTCGCTGAGATTGTTCTTCAATCTCTTCCTCAGTGATGATACCATCCTCTATGACTCGTTTGAAAGATGGTTGGTTGACAACGAGATCTTCGATATTGAGATTGCCGTATTTATCTAATAATGATTTCATATAGTGCAGGATTTAAGGATTATTTAAGTTGGGTGCCACACTCGTTACAGAATTTCTGACCAGGCTTGTAGGCAGTTCCGCATACAGGACATTTTGGATCCTTCTTAGCTGCGTCGATGCTACCATCTGCCTTTGCTTTCTTATATGCATCTTTACCTTCTGCAATGAGAGAACCAAGGTCAGCATCTTTCACAACGTTCTTGATTGTATCTTTTGTTGAATCTGTTTCGTCCAGAACAATAGTACCATCATCTTGTGCCATCTTGGTAATCAGTTTCAAATAGAGGATTGCCGCAACAAAGATAACGATGTAACCCATCGTACAATTGATAGCAGCCGCTACGGCACTACCGAAAACAGGAATGAATGACAGTACGGTTGAAGCAGCTCCAGCCAACAGAAGGCTACCTGCATTTACTACAAGGTTTGTGAGTATGGCAGAGGCAATGGTCTTGATGACATTCTCGGAGAAAGAAAGTCCAAGTATCTTATTGATGCTCAGGTAGGTTGCCCAAACAAAACCGGCTTGTGCCAGCATCGCAACAATGCCAGCTGCTCCTGGTACTATGCCAGAGAAGAAACATGCTACTGCCGAAGCAATAGCAAATCCATTGATAGTGTCTTGTATCTCTTGGAGTTTGGTGCCATCAAGAGTACCTTTCATCGCTTTTTCAAGTTCGCGACAAGCTATGACCAACGCAGGTGTAATATTACTCATATCTTTATGCTATTTTAGTTTATTACCACAATGTTCACAAAATTTCCATGATGCTTCGATAGGACGATGACAACGTGGACAAACAGGATGATTCGCAAGAAGTCTCTGATACTGCCCGTTATTCTTCCACTTCAAAACTTCACGAACACGGACGGCGTGGAACGGATGATCCTGATCCATGACGGCAAGACGTTGAAGCGTCTTATCCCACAACCCTCCATTGTATATTTTTTCATATTCATCTGCCTGACGAGCCCATTCCTGCATATTCACCTTAGCCGTAATTGATTTAGGACCACCAGCAAGACGAGCCATCACTGCCATAACAGTTTCGGTAGAGGTAACGTATGCAGCCGCTCTGTCGCATGACAACTCGCTCTGGCGTTGCCAATACATGAGTGCATAATGAACAGGCACGGCAAGGTTGGCAAGTGCCTCGAACATTCCAGAAGCATTTGCTAATATCTGTGCCAAGGAGTGATAGAGCATGTGATGGCAAGCAATATGACCGCACTCATGTGCAACAACGGCAGTCAGTTCATCTTTTGACATCATCTCCACCAATGATGATGTAACAGTGATTGCTGTCTTTGTATCACCAAAGGCATACGCATTTGGCATTGGATTCATTTCAAGATAGAACTCTGGCTCAACAATCTCCAGTTGATCACATATTGGAGGTAGAATGTTGTAAATCTCTGGCAGCTGAGTTGGCGAAAGTCGAATCTTCGAAGCTTTGTTAAGTCCAAAGTAGAGTTGCTCCATTCCCATGTCCATGAATTTCTTCATGACCTTTGGGAGAACTGGGATGCTATTGAGAAGCTTGAGGGCTTCAAGATCGTCAGGGTGCGTAAATTCAGATATATTCATGACTTCTTGGATTTCTTTAATTCCCACCCCAACTTCTTCAAGAGTTTGATGGTGTTCATTGCCATTTCTCTATCGTAAAGCTTTTCTGACTCTGGGAGTCTGTTGTAGGCAATCATATCGGGATGGAGCTTCTTAACGTCATCACGCTCAGGTCCGTATGTCCAGCCTTCTTGCTTGCGGTTGTATGCCCAGACTTCATGTGCATTCTCTGCAATAGCTTCGCGAAGTTCTATGAGGTCATCGGAGATCTCTACGTCAGAAAGGTTTATCGGATGTGGTTCGTATTCCTCGCCATCGCTGATAATTATCAAATAACGAGAGGAATCATCCCATGCATCAAGGAATTGCGAGAGAGGATAAACATCATGTTTCTGGGGAGTAGCAGAATCAGTTATCGTAACGGTATCTTCGTTTATGGATTCCACAATAACAACATGATTAGGTGTTTTGCCATCGGTGATGTCCTTTTGTTTCTCTTCTGCGTAGTTACCGATGAGTTCGTTGGTGTCAACCGCAGCTAAAACGATGTGACCTGCTGATAATGATTCTTGTATATCCTCAATAGTGCATTCATATCTGTGCGATACTCCTAAACCATGGGAACCTGCAAGGTGACCGATGTTGTGGAGGGCAGTACCTGCTTGTTGTAGCCATCCCTCTTTTCGAGATTCGTCAAGCAGTTCCTCGTCTGTAACATCAAAGCCAAATCTTCTGAGAGCAATTCCTTCACAATGAATAACACACAGATTGTCAACTTTGTTTTCTGCCGCCATTGCCATAGCTGGAAGGATGCGGAAGTCGGAATCGGCTAATTCCTGGCTGTCAAGTTCGGTAAGCAATTCACCGAGATTACCATCCAGTTTTGCGGTATTCAATGATGCAACATCATCCTCATCAAGTGTGATGTCGTAGTCTTCGTCCATCATCATTAACATAGAATCCCACTCCTGCGGATTCTCAGTAAGGTACTGGCGTACTGCCAGACGCTCTTCCTGGGAGACGGTACCTTCTGCGTATGCGGCTAATAGTTCGTTTGTTATGTTCATAATGAGATTCTTACATTAGTTTATTGATGATTTTCTGGAGATTATCTTTGGCTCGCTGCGTTCTTAAAT
>CAMBBY010000237.1 GCA_945863825.1 uncultured Prevotella sp.
TTCGCCTTAGTCTCGTGGGCTCGGAGATGTGTATAAGAGACAGTTGTTGAGAAGCATTCCATGCAGGGTAGGCATGTGGAGTTGATGTTGTTCGCCTTCCTTGCTACCGCATTTCAATCCTGCAGCATATGCTTTTACGATGATGCGTACCAACAGATGGATGGCCATAGGTTCGTCAGCAAGGCTGATGAGGATGCCATGGGTGTAGTCGCGCACATGCTCTTCGAGAGTAGTGAATTTACCTTGTAAGAGCCAGGTAAAATTGCGCTTATATTCACTTTCCATTGCTTTGTATAGTTGTGGACTCTTGCAGGCGATACGTAGGTAGTCGAGCATACTTGGCTCAAAGGTAGGATCGGCTGCCTTCATTCCTTCGAAATTTTTCTTCATACGTTCGTTAGCTTCCTCTGCTGTCTTATAGTTGAGACGAACAAGTGTAGAGAACATAACATCGAAGAAATATTGATTAACCTCTCCATAGTGGTCGAGCATCAGCTGTTTGATTTCTTTCGGATCATTCTTTTTCTTGAAGTCATCTCCACCTACGGTTGCGTCGATGATACCGCGTGCGTACGCCTCGAAGAAAGCCCTCACAAAAGAAGCTACGGCCTTGTAACTATTTATTCTTTTCATTGTTTCTTATTCAAAAGTCTTAAATTCATAGCCTTGTTCTCTTAGCCATTCGATGGATTGAGGCAAGGCTGTTTTCAGTTTTTCTATACTTTTCAGTGAGTCGTGGAAGGTGATAATGCTGCCGTTTCTGGCATATCTTTTCACGTTGTTTACCACATCTTCAGCAGTGAGCCATTTAGAATAGTCTCGTGTCACCAGATCCCACATGATTACCTTGTAGGTGCGGTGCAGCCACCAGTATTCGCTTGGTCTCATCCATCCATGTGGAGGTCTGAACAAGTGGGCGTGAATCAATTCGTTTGCTTTGTTGGTATTCAGCACATAGGAGATGACACGGTGTTTGAAAGCTCCGATGTGATTGAATGTGTGATTTCCCACCTGGTGTCCTTCTTCTACTATCTGGTTGTACAAATCGTGATGGCGCAGTACGTTTTCTCCTACCATGAAAAAAGTTGCTTTCACATTGTATTTCCTCAAAATTTCGAGAATGATGGGTGTGGATTCTGGTATCGGACCATCGTCAAAGGTCAGATAAACGGAATGTTCTTTTTTGTCCATTCTCCAGATTGCCTTCGGATAAAGCCATCGGAGCCATTTTGCTGGTTGCTCTATGAACATTTGATTCCTATTTTTATGAATTGATAAAACTTATTGGCTCTATGCCCTAAAGAAATCCTCTTGATGGGAGCCTTTTGCTTATAGACTCTTTTCCCTTGAGAAACCTCTTAATTAGAGTCTTTTAAAACTAATAGGCTCTATTACTTGTGAGTTTAGAGCCTTTTAGTAAATTTATAGAGTTAAAATACTTGATTGATGCCTGCAGTTTTTGGAACAGGGCCTTTATAATTATCTGTATAACATGATAGGGCAGTTTTCAAGCCGCCCTATCATGTTATTCTATATATAGAGATACATTTACTGGAAATTTTCAGGAATCTTGCCAAGAGAATTCTTTTAATAACTCTCTTTATGGGAAACCTTGTTTAGGATTCCCATGAAAATCCCAGTTGAATTTTCCTAAAGGCTTTCTTTATTAGAAAGTTTCTCCTTGTAAAAGTTTCTCTTAATTTCCTGCATTTGGCATCTGACCTCCTCTGCCGTGATACAAAGTATAGAGCTTGTTGAGTTGGTCTTCATACTTCTTGGCAGTCTTCTGATCTACCATGCTTGCTACCTCGCAGGTGCTCTGCATAATCATGATCTGACGGATGCAGTCGTTCTGTGCTTGAGCGAAACGGTTGGCATCGAGTGACAGATAGTAGCTTAGATACTGGCTGGCAGTTTTCCAAACCTTGCCTACGTATTCAGCTGCCTTTTGCTTCTGCCCAGCGAGAATCCATCCACGAGCCATATCAAGACCACCACTCATGTAATCGATTGGCACATTATAGTCTGGTATCTCAACATCAGCTTTCTTCAGAATGTCTATAGCCTTCTTGTTCTTATGCTCTGAAAGCAACTGGAGGGCTGTCTGGGCGAGCAGGCGACGGTGTGTATAGCACATACGCATAGTTGTCTCGTCGATGTAGAGTCCTTTCTGTTTCAGATTGCCGAACTTGAAACGGGTCATGATGTTATGATAAGCCTTCTCGGTATCGAAATTCTTTGCACCTGGTTTGTTGGTGGTGAAAGGAGTAATACGGTTTACGAGACCCTCCTGTACGAAGTTGTCACCCAGATTCATGTAGTTTTCCTCACCTACAGTCAGTGCTACGTAGATAGGGCGTACCCAGTTGCATTGAGCTATCATTTCCAGCATCATCAGGTCGCCCTTGTAGAGTGCGGTCTTTCCTGCGAGAGAGATAACCATCTTGTCTGGTATTGTATCAGAAGCCATCATCATGCCACTCTTCTTTACAGCCTCCTTGTCGATAGTCACGTAGAGGGTATCTGTTGGAATAATGTGCAGGTCTGGATTCTTGCTTCTTACCCAATATTTCAGCACATTCTTCAGTTCGAACGGTTCATCGCCAAACTGTTTCTTGGCTGCTTCTGGATCCTGCTTATAGAATTCGAGAATCTGCTGCTTTGCTCCTGGTTCTACAGTTACGTACTCATTGGTTCCTGAACAGAAATCAAGTCTTGGCCATGTGATTGGCACTGATGGAGAGTTGTAGGCAGGGCGCTTCATCTGGTCGATGTACCAGTCGGTCTGCAAGTAGCTCAGGTTACAAACGCGAGCATCTGTACCTACGCCTTCTACTTCCTGGTTGTACCAGAGTGGGAAGGTATCGTTATCTCCGTTTGTAAAGATGATAGGATTTCCCTTCTCCTGAAGTGACATCAGATAGTTCTGTCCGAAATCGCGGCAGGTATAGCGGTTGCTGCGGTCGTGGTCATCCCATGTCTGGGAAGCCATTTGTATTGGCACGAGTAGTGTGATGACGGCTACGATGGCAGAGATGGCGGTACCACTCAACTTCGCCTTCTTTTTCAGGAGGTCGATGATGGCGAGTACCCCCAGACCACACCAGATGGCGTATGCGTAGAATGATCCTGCGTATGCGTAGTCGCGCTCACGTGGCTGCATTGGGGTCTGGTTCAGGTAGATGACGATGGCAAGACCAGTCATGAAGAACAGGAAGAACACTACCCAGAACTGCTGGATACCGACAGGAAGGATTTCCTCTACTTCCTTACCGTTCTTGATTACCTTGCGCTTGCGTGTGTACCATGCTTGCCAGAAGAGGCCGATGAGACCGAGTATCAGAGGCATGCAGTAGAATACGTTGTGCCCCTTGTTGTTCTTCAGGTCATCCGGAAGTTTACTCTGATCACCGTAGAGCGAGTCGTCGATGAATGAGAAACCGGTTATCCAGTTTCCGTGCTCAGGTTCTCCGTTGCCCTGGATGTCGTTCTGGCGACCAGCGAAGTTCCACATGAAGTAACGCCAGTACATGAAGTTGCACTGGTAGGAGAGGAAGAAGCGGATGTTGTCCACCTGTGAAGGTACCTTCACCATGATGTTTTCTCCGCATCTGTCGTAAGGCACTTCTGTGCCATCTACGCCACCCATCCAGTCCTCGTAAGCCTGTGCATGTGCTGCGTCATACATACGAGGGAAGAACATATTCTGAGCGTACTGGTATTTATTCTTATGGCTTACGATGAAGTATGAGTCCTTCTCGTCTGCAGTTGCTTTTTCCTTGCGCTGATATACTGGTGCGCCTTCCTTCATCTCAGGTTTGCACATGTTGCCGTCCACCGTGAGGGCCACCTGCGATGTGTATGCCTGGCCGTAGAACAGCGGACGGTCGCCATACTGGTCGCGGCTCAGATAGCTACCTAAGGTAAAGATATCCTCAGGAGAGTTCTGATCCATAGGAGGGTTGGCAGAAGAACGGATTACGATGAGTGCATAGCTGGAATAGCCCAAAATAAGCATCAGCATGAAGAGCAGAGCGGTGGTCTTTATTCGTGAAGAAACGAGAGGCAATATTAGGATATTTATATTAGTGATC
>CAMBBY010000238.1 GCA_945863825.1 uncultured Prevotella sp.
ACACAAGGAGTATCGTCGGCAGCGTCAGATGTGTATAAGAGACAGGTATGTATGCAGCGCTCGTAGAGGCTGTCAAGGAAGGCAAGGTATCATTCAAGCACGTCATTACTTTCAACATGGATGAATACGTGGGTTTACCAGAGTCTCATCCAGAGAGCTACCACTCATTCATGGCAAAGAATCTGTTCGATCACATTGATTGCCCTAAGGAGAACATCAACATTCTCAATGGTAATGCAGAAGACCTCGAAGCTGAGTGCGAGCGCTACGAGCAGAAGATCAAGGCTGCAGGCGGTATCGACCTCTTCATCGGCGGCATTGGTCCTGACGGCCACATCGCCTTCAATGAGCCTTACTCTTCCCTCACCTCACGCACTCGTGTGAAGACTCTCACCACCGACACCCGCATCGCCAACTCACGCTTCTTCGGCAACGACCCTGAGGCTGTTCCTGCTTTGGCTCTTACCGTAGGTGTAGGCACCGTGATGGACGCAAGAGAGGTGATGATTCTCTGCAATGGCCACAACAAGGCACAGGCTCTCCACGCAGCCATCGAAGGTCCTGTTACACAGGCTTGGACCATCAGCGCACTCCAGCTCCACAAGCACGGCATCATCATCTGTGATGAAATGGCTACAGACGAGTTGAAAGTGGGAACCTACCGCTACTTCAAGGATATCGAGAAGAACAATATCTAAAAGACCCCTCGACCGAGAAAATTCCAACAGACCGAGAAAATTCCAACATTATCAATATATTACATTACATAAATATATTACGTTATGAGATTAAATCTTAGTTCACAAATCGTACTCAACAAGGTACCTGTGGAATTCTACAAGCCTAAGACGACCGTGGAATACTCCGAAATCTCCCGCATGGAGAAAATTCATACCGATATCTTCGCATCTGTAAGCGAAGGCTGTAGTCATATTGCCGACTGCATTGAGAAGGGCATTAAGGCTGCCCAGCACGAAGGCAAGTACTACGTGATGGCATTGGGCACAGGCCTCTCTGTCAATCCTGTATATGATGAATTGGTAAGCCGCTACGAGAAGAAGAAACTGAGTTTCCGCAATGTTGTAGTATTCAATGCCTATGAGTATTACCCACTCCGCAAGGACAGTTCTATCCGCAGCATCAACCAGCTCAAGGAGCACTTCCTCGACCACGTGGATATTGCAGAACAGAATATCTTCACCCTCGATGGCAGCATCGCACAAGAGGCAGTACAGGACACCTGCCGCCTCTATGAGCAGCGCATCAAGACCTTCGGCGGTCTCGACGTAGCTATTCTCGGCATCGGCCGCATGGGTAATATCGCAGCCAACGAACCGGGTTCAAGCATCCAGTCGCTCACCCGTATCATCCTCATCGGCAATATGTCACGCGAGGAGATGGAAAACAGCTTCAAGACCAAGGAGCAGGTTCCTCCATGTTCACTCACTATGGGTGTTGGCACTCTCCTGACAGCCAAGACTGTATTCCTGACAGCATGGGGTGACGAAAAGTCTGAGATTATGCAGAAGGTGATAGAGGGCAACATCACAGATACCCTGCCTGCTACTTTCCTGCAGACTCACCCAGACGCACAGGTGGTATTGGATTTGAGTGCAGCTGCCCATCTTACCCGTATTGAGCACCCTTGGTTGGTTTCATCATGCGAATGGACAGACAAGCTGGTACGTTCTGCACTGGTTTGGCTCTGCCAGAAGATCGACAAACCAATCCTGAAGTTGACCAACAAGGACTACAACGAGAATGGTCTGAGCGAGCTGTTGGCTCTCTATGGTTCTGCATACAATGCTAATATCAAGATTTTCAACGACTTGCAGCATACGATCACCGGTTGGCCTGGTGGTAAACCAGACGCAGACGATACCTATCGTCCAGAGCGTGCCAAACCATATCCAAAGCGTGTCGTAGTGTTTTCTCCACACCCAGACGATGACGTTATCTCTATGGGCGGAACCATCCGCCGTCTGGTTCAGCAGCACCACGACGTGCATCTGGCTTACGAGACATCCGGCAACATCGCAGTAGGTGATGAGGAAGTAACACGCTTCATGCACTTCATCAATGGTTTCAACCAGCTCTTTGCAGAATCCAAGGACAGCATCATCGCCAACAAGTACAAGGAGATCAAGACATTCTTTGCCAACAAGAAGGAGGGCGACTTCGATACAAGAGACATTCTTACCATCAAGGGTCTTATCCGTCGTGGCGAGGCACGTATTGCTTGTACCTATAATGAGATCCCGCTGGATCATGTCCACTTCCTCGACCTTCCATTCTATGAGAGCGGTAAGATAGAAAAACTCCCTATGACCGAGAAGGACGTAGCAGTAGTAAGACAGTTGCTGCAGGAGGTGAAGCCTCATCAGATCTATGTAGCTGGCGACTTGGCAGACCCTCATGGCACACACCGCAAGTGTACTGACGCCGTATTGGCTGCCATCGACCTCGAGAAGGAGGCTGGCGCAGAGTGGCTGAAGGATTGCCGCATCTGGATGTATCGTGGAGCATGGGCAGAATGGGAGATTGAGAACATCGAGATGTGTGTTCCATTGAGCCCAGAGGAATTGCGCGCTAAGCGTAATTCTATCCTGAAGCACCAGTCTCAGATGGAAAGTGCTCCTTTCCTCGGCAATGACGACCGTCTCTTCTGGCAGCGTGCGGAAGACAGAAACCGCGCTACAGCCCAGTTGTATGATAACTTGGGTCTTGCTTGCTATGAGGCGATGGAAGCATTCGTAGAATATAAACCTTTATAATCTGATTCAGATTCCATAACTGAATATATCTTAAGAGCCCTCAGCCGAATTTCAGCTGGGGGCTCTATTTTTAGGCACTGATTACGCGGATCTTTTGGGATTGGTGAAGAGTTTCGCAGTGTCATGTAATCCCCCTGCTGTCTTTCGGAAAAATCGGACAACTTTCTCTGGTGTAACACGAACTTTTCCTCATGTAGCATTTTCGTATATTTCCCTCTTTATGTAACATTAGCGAAAGTTATTGTTATATTATAAAAATATAAATCATCGGAAAAGTTGTAATTTTGCATCGCATTTTCAGAGTAAATCTGGAATTAAAACAACGCTAAAATTATAAAATCTTAAGTACCATTGTCCCCCGCGAATATAAAATCATCACATTTGAGAACATATACGTTTAATCATTTTGGAATCACCATTGTTTGTATTGGTGTTTCTTTGTAAAATTTTAAGTCATGAAAAAATTATGTTTAATTTTAACTGTATTGTATGCTATTTGGGCTAATTGTAGCGCTCAATCACTTAACATCGCTACAAATCTGCTGGAAGGTAATAGTTCGACGTTTGAGTCAGGCAGCAGTTCGTGGACTTGCTATGATAAGGATGCATGGTCAATAGCAAGCGAAAGTGGACACGACGGTAATTATCTTAAGCTTACAAATACCGGAGCTGATAATGATTATGGCAAGCAGATGGAATACGATCTTAAAGGTAAAGGTCTTACTCCAGCTAAAGGAACAACATACGTCATCAAGTTCTGGGCGAAAAGAAATGGAGACTCAGGAAATGGTAACATCAAGGTCCTTCTTCAGAAAAACAACCCAGATGAGAGTTATCCCCAAATTGCATTCGGCGGCAAATCCATCCCAATAGCTGATACATGGAGCCATTATGAATATGAATTAACCACAGACCGAGATGACTATCAGGTAATAAAGATAAACTTTGGTAACTGTGGCGAGGTGCTGATTGATGATATTGAGTTTGGTGTAAAGACCTATAACGTAATAAATGTCGATGGCAAAACCCGTAAATACTGGCTCTATGTACCTGCTTCTGTGGCAGGAAAAACGAATGTGCCTGTAATATTCTCTCTGCATGGAAGACAAGACAAGGGTGCTGACCCAGATAAAACAGATGCTCCGAAATTCAAAGATATTGCAGATACTAATGGCGTAATCATTGTTTATCCACAAGGACGTAATGGAAATGACCCAGATTATCCTAACAGAACAGAGAACGGAAAAGAAGTTGCATGGAACTCTGGCTGTCTCTTATACACATCTGACGCTGCCGACGATACTCCTTGTGTA
>CAMBBY010000239.1 GCA_945863825.1 uncultured Prevotella sp.
CACAAGGAGTATCGTCGGCAGCGTCAGATGTGTATAAGAGACAGGTATCGCTATATCGGTGGTTGCAACACTTACACCCTTCCCGTTCCTATGATGAACATCATCAACGGCGGTGCTCACTCTGATGCGCCAATCGCCTTCCAGGAGTTTATGATCCGTCCTGTCGGTGCTCCTAATGAGAAAGAGGCCATCCGTATGGGTGCAGAGGTGTTCCATGCCTTGGCAAAGCTCCTGAAGAGTCGTGGACTTTCTACTGCTGTCGGCGACGAGGGTGGTTTCGCTCCTGCACTCAATGGTATAGAGGATGCGCTTGAGAGCATCTGCCAGGCAATCAAGGATGCTGGTTATGAGCCGGGAAAGGATGTGAAGATAGCAATGGACTGCGCTGCCAGCGAGTTTGCTGTTCAGGAGAATGGTGAGTGGTATTACGATTATCGCCAGCTAAAGGACGGTAAGAAGAAAGATCCTAACGGCAAGAAGCTCACAGCTGCCGAGCAGATCAAGTTCCTGGAAGAACTCATCACCAAATATCCTATCGATTCCATCGAGGACGGTCTTGACGAGAACGATTGGGACAACTGGGTGAAGCTTACAGCTGCCATCGGCGACCGTTGCCAGTTGGTAGGTGATGACCTCTTTGTTACCAACGTGAAGTTCTTGGAGAAGGGCATCAAGATGGGTGCTGCCAACTCTATTCTTATCAAGGTGAACCAGATTGGCTCGCTTACCGAGACTTTGGATGCTATCGAGATGGCTCACCGTCATGGCTACACAACCGTTACATCACACCGTTCAGGTGAAACAGAGGATACCACTATCGCTGATATCGCTGTGGCAACAAACTCTGGTCAAATCAAGACTGGTTCGATGAGTCGTACAGACCGTATGGCAAAGTACAACCAACTTATCCGTATCGAAGAGCAGTTGGGAAATAACGCAGCTTACGGTTACAAGAAACTAAAATAGACGTGATTAATTATTGAATAAATCATAATCGACATTAATGGGCATGAACTACCGTGATGGTTGACCATGCCCATATTTTATATTTTCAAATAGAGGTTACATCATATTCCTGGTTCCTTGTTGATATTTGCTCTTGCCATCCGTATTCGGTCTGTACGCTTCTTTTGTGATGGTAACACCTCGTCTACAAATTAACCATACTGACGGACGGCTATGGAAGCCAGTTTGAGTACAAACTCGAAGAGGAAAGTATAACTATATGAGTAGACCCTTGCTTGCGCTTGGGTCAAGGAATTCAGGAACTACGAGAAAATAACGAATGGTTTGTTTGCCAGAATCATTGGCAAAATTAGTGCACTTGCCATTCTGCAATACGTAAACTTCATTAACGACAAGCCCATTGGCAGAATTAGTATGCACTAAATTAATTCCGCCAACAGGTAATTGTTATTTTATCTTGTTATATTCCTCATCGCTCACAGCCTCCTGCCACTCGTTGGATGTGTTCTCGCCAGGTATTTCAAAGGCGAGGTGGGCAAACCAGCTGTCTTTTGCGGCACCATGCCAATGCTTCACGTTGGCAGGAATATGGATGACTGTGCCGGGAAGGATTTCCTGCGCAGGTTTGCCTTCTTCTTGATACCAGCCACGTCCGGCTACACCTACCAGCATTTGTCCGCCACCCTTTGTGGCGTGGTGCGTGTGCCAGTTGTTACGGCAACCAGGCTCAAAGGTAACATTGAAGAAAGGTATCTGACTGTCGGATATTTGTGCCAGATAACTGTTGCCTTTGAAGTATTTGGCGTAAGCGGTGTTGGGTTCGCCAATAGGGAATATCATCTCGCGCTGGAAAGCAGCCTTGGCGTCTTCTCCTTTCACATCTTCGTTCCATACCTCCTTTGCCAGATTGAAGGCAGCCCAGGCCTTTGGCCAACCTGCGTAGAAGGCGATGTGAGTAATAATCTCTGCCGCTTCCGTGCGGGTAATTCCGTTATTCTTTGCCGACTGCAAGTGATATTTCAGCGAGCTGTCGGTGATTCCTTGGCTGATAAGCGAAGTGATTGTTACCAAACTGCGGTCGCGCAATGAAAGCAGGTCATTGCGGCTCCATACTTCTCCGAAGAGGATGTCGTCGTTGAGGTGAGCGAACTCTGGGGCAAACTCACCCAGTTGGGTGCGCCCTGCTGTCTGTACTATTTTCTGTTGTGCCATAACATTGAATGTTAAAACGGTGAATACTGCAATTAAAATAAACGATTTAGCCGAGTGCAGAGCCAAACTTGTTTGAGCTATGCCGAGGTGGCAGTGATTGCAAACGAAGTTTGAAATGATTCTGTTCATGATTCTTTATTGAATGAAGTTCTTGATTCGGTTGGCTGGATTGAGAGGTGTCTGATCGGACAGCACCAGCGACTTGACCATGTGCAGCGTTCCCTGCTTGTATTTCTGGAAATGCTCCGAGGCGATATGCTTTTCGTAAGCCTCATGGCTCGCATAGGTTTCCAATATGGTTATCTTGCAGGGATTCTCCTTTTCGCCGACAGCGTACATGGTCAGTACCCCCGGCTCGGTACGCAAAGAGATTTCACCCACCTCGGTCGCGTATTTCATATATTCGTCGAGGTACTGCGGGTAAACCTCGATTTTCGACAGACGCACGATGCCGTCAGCGGTCATCGGCTCCTTGACGCACATGGAAGGCTCCTTATCGAGTTTCAGGCATTTCCCGATTATTTCACCGGTGGCGATGTAGGAATAGGTCGGAAACTCGAACAGTACTGGCTTCAGCTGCGTATAGTCGAGTCTCCCGTTGTCGTCGAGTACCTCGGGTGCAGCGTAAGTGTTGGCAATCGAGCAGATGAAGTTGTCGAAGCCGTCCGACTTGTATATATCCACCACATTACATTCCATCACAAGCTGCGATGCGTCGATTACTGGACTTCCGTTCTTGCCCCAGTGAAAGTCGAACACGCCCGACTTATCGACCGACGCGCCACTCACGCTTCCTACATAGTCTGCCTTGGAAAGCATCTTCTGGTCAACGAGATTGACGGATAGTTTCTTGGACTCGATTATGCCCTGATTGGTATAATGCTTGTCGCTCATGCTGACGAGAATGCGGTCATGCCCGATAATACCGACATGCGCCACAAGCAGCCAGTTTACCTTACCGTTTACTTCAGCTCCCACCACGGTTACGGGCATAGGGTAAAGAGCCAGTTTGCTACCGATATTTTTCTTTTCCGTTATCATCATTTCTTTATCTTTTAGTTGTGAAGCATTAGCGCTCTTACACGCAGAAGCGAGTATTAACGCGAGAATACAAACTGCATTTATAAAACGTATCTTCATTGTATCATATTTTAAATTCTTCTTCAGGAACTCCTCGATGTTGTCCCAAGGAATCATTCCTTTCCCACCACCATCGTATAGGTCGCAATGAGAGGCTCCTGGAATAATGAGCAGTTGTTTGTTGACTGGAACCGGGTTGGGCTTTCTTTCGAAGTCGTAGCCTTCGGCTTTTCCATCCATCATATATGTGCAAAAACAATCTTTTCATATTAAACCTTTTTGTTTGATGATTAAAAAACTGGTGCAAAGATACGCACATTTCTCTAAAGAGCTTATACCTTGTTTTCGGAAGACATTACCGTTATTCCGTTTCTATCAAAACATGCTTCCTTGTATTTATGCAGTCTTGCGGTACTCGCTTGGAGTCTTTCCCGTCTGTGCCTTGAAAAAGCGGACGAAGTGCTGAGAATATTCAAAGCCGAGGCGCTGGCTGACTTGCGTAATGGTTAAGGTTTCATCTACAAGTAGTTGGCGAGCTGCAGAAAGCAGTCGGTCGTTGATCATACTCTTAGCGGTTCTGCCAGTCTCTGTCTTGACTAATTCACCGAAATATTTGGTAGAATAGCAGCATTTGTCGGCAAAGTAGGCTACGGTAGGCAGCCCTTCGTGCTCCGCTTTCCGGGCAATGTATTCATCGAGCAGAGAGATGAATTTCTTGACCACCGAATGATTTATTTCCTCGCGTGTGATAAACTGACGGTCGTAGAAGCGCAGACACTGTCTCTTATACACATCTCCGAGCCCACGAGACTAAGGCGAATC
>CAMBBY010000240.1 GCA_945863825.1 uncultured Prevotella sp.
ACACAAGGAGTATCGTCGGCAGCGTCAGATGTGTATAAGAGACAGCCAATACCTTTCCGAGATGATAAGTTACCAAGCCATCCTCATAGGTAGTATCCAATACCTGAACCACGGCACTATCCCTATCCGAATGATAACCCACATAAAACCTTATCGCATCGAAACGACGGAGATAACGCTTGCCATCAGCCTCATCAATATAAGTATATTTGTAAAGCGTGGTCTGCTTTAGCGAACGGTACTCCTCGGTCTTCACACCAGATACAATCTCCTCGAAATACTGTTTCTCGATAATCAGCGTCAAAACCTTCAAGCCCGACAGATTTAACTGCGATGGCTTTTTCTCTATTCGCTGCTCCAGACATTGCTGTTCCTTATTGTAGGAAAAGTAGATGATAGTGCCATTCATGATTTTCTGAATGATACTGTCGATGATTTCCAGCGGAACCTGATACCACTCCGTAGCCTCATGCATCTCTCCCTTATCATCAGCCACCTTAAAACGGAAGTTCACCGTCTGCAACACCTGATGCACCAGATTCTCAAACTTCTGGGAGTGCATGTTCACTATCTTGTAAGTGCTTACTATTTCTACAGGTGCCATCAGGTAAGTAGGCTCGTGCTCGGCATTTGCCACACGCTCCTCCACCCTATTCGTAGAGAAACCTATCTTATAGAGATTCTTGATGTTACGAATTTCCGGATTCTTTGATTTCGAACGAAGCACGTAGATGTAACCCGTCACCTGGTCTTCCTGTCTCACGTCCTCAGGATTGAAGAAATGGGCATCAGTCTCCTCCAGAGTTTCGGTGATGGCATAGCCACTTGTCACCACATTCTTGCGAAGTGTCTGGAGATAGATATCCGACTCCGTACCATTTTCATAGATACAGCGGGTTCTGCCATCGGGCAAACCATTAGTACCCTTTTTCTTCTCAATAATCTCATATAACAAAACCATCTGACCATCTACAAGATAATAGCGTCCAGCCAATAAGCTCGTCGTCTTCGAGATTCTCTGCAACTGTCGCTTCCCGGTCTTCAAATCCTGATGCACCTGTTCGAAGAGCGGCTTAAACTGTGCGAAATTCTCACACAGTTTTCTTTGCGCCACATGGTCGGGCGCATCCTTCTTCTGAGCCATCACGCCTTTCATGTCAGCAGGCACATCGAAGAGTTTTGCCTCCTGATAGGAAACATCCATCAAAGGGTCGCTGAATATATCTTCTAATTCTTTATCAATATCCATATCACTATATATATAATAAGGTGAAAAACTATAGCCTATCCCAACAGTTGATACTCATCATACTGTCTTAGACTATCTGTTGCCTTGATTCGCAGAGCCTTGAGCGATGCAGCAAGCAACTTTTCTTTCAAGCCACCATCTGCTGTAGGTTCGCTACCATGCTCTGCCACCCACTTGTTGATTTCAAGCAATTTCTGTGCCAGCCTGTCATCGGGCGTCGGTGCCTTCGGTTTCGGACGTACATCCGCCAACAAGGGGTCATCAAATATCTCTAATAATTCTTCTGGCCAATCCATCTTTTGAAATGTTGAATGTTAAATGTTGAATTATAAATGCCAAATTACTTTTCCGGCTCATACTCCAAGCCACTCAGCCTTCTTAATTTCAAGTTTTTGATTTTCAGGTAGGCAGCTGCCAGTTCTCTCACCTTTGGGTCAGGGTCGTTGATGTCTGGGCGTTGTTCATTGTGCTCTTCCACCCATTTTCTGTAAGGTCCCTTGAAGAGGATGATGGCCTGTTCGATGGTCATATCGAATTTCTGTTCAGCCATCGTATCCTGGATAATCTTCAGGGTCTGCTTATCCACATTCTTCGACAGCACCTCGTAAGCACGCTGGAAAGGGTTGATGGAATCAATCAGATTGATGCTCAACTGGTTGATATTAATCATTCGGTTTGCCAGTTTGATGAGGCGATTGCCTTCCGATTCCTTCTCCTCATCGTTTGCCGAAGCATCGAAGTCAATAGGATTTCCCTTATCATCCACCACTTCACCACCCTTGACAAGGGTATCAAGCAGCAGGCGCTGACGAACTTCTTCCACTTCGTCCTCGCTCAAATCCGGATACTTTTCACGAATCACTTTCGGAATGAGCGTTTTGGTGATGGTTTCAGCCGTAGTACTTCCGCTGATGGCTTTCACCACAAGGTCGTCTTGCAAGATAGCAGCCTTCAAATCATCCAACTGATCCACTACAATCATCTTCGTCTTCTCGCTCGACAAAGGTTTCAAACCCTCTATCACCAGGGTACGGGCATCCAGCGGACTACCCTCATCACTATCTACATCCTTCACAGTCTTGAAATGCCAACTTGGCGCCATCACCTGCTCCATCAGAAGCGATGCGGTAATGGCTTTCAGAAAGTCGTTCACCGCCACCTTCACATCGGGCTGATTGGCATCAGGCATTCCTATCATGTTCACAAACTTGGCGGTTTCCTTGCCTTCGCAATCACGGGTGCATCTTCCGATAATCTGCACCACTTCGGTCAGCGAGCCACGCACACCGATGGTCAGACATTCCTCACACCATTGCCAGTCGAAACCTTCCTTGGCAGTACCCAGAGCGATGATAATATCTACATCATCACGCTTCTTTATCCGCTGCAAATATCCCTGCACCAGGTTGCGAGTCTCGGCGTGGTCTTCCACCAGATCAGCAACCTTCAGCAGTCTGCCGTCCTTGGTTCTGATGTAATAGATGCCACCATTATTGTAATCCCGTTCTTCTACCTTACCGATGATCTTGATGATTTCATCCACCTCCGTGTATTTACCCAAACCGCTGGATGCTCGGGAGTTGACACTCGGAATATGGATGATGGTCTTCTTGGTAGTATCCAGCACCTCGGCAATATGGTCGAGATAACTGCCGTGATAGAAGTGATAGCCCAGGACGAGGTTCTTGAGATAGCGATAACCGTTGAGTTGCTGATAATAGTTGTAGGTTACCGGGAAGAAACGGGCCTCATCCTCTGCCCTCAATACCGGAACACCATCGCCTCGGAAGTAACTGCCCGTCATGGCAACAATATGACCGGTGGAATTATTCATCACCCGGCGCACGATATCGCCCAGTCCGCTGTTCACATCAGCACTTGTATGATGAAACTCATCTATCGCCAAGAGGCAATCATTAAACTCCTCGTCACTTATTTCCTTCATACCGTTTCGGAGAGTGGCATGGGCACAAACCAGGATATTGTTTTTATCTTGATGGAAGAAATTTTTAAAGCGTACCGCCTTATCTTTCTCGTCGGTAGTATCGCAAAGATTATACTGTTGCGCCACCCTCCAATCGGCGAAGAAGCCATACTTCATCAGGTCGGTGTTTTGGAAAGAGCGGCCGATACTCTTTTCCGGTACAGCCACTACTACCTTCTTGATGCCCTGATTCTTCAGCTTATCCAGGGCGATGAACATCAAGGCGCGACTCTTGCCAGATGCCGGTGGTGCCTTGATAAGCAGAAAGCGATGGTTGCGGGCTTCGTAAGCCTTGGCTTGCATCTCTCGCATACCGAGTTCATTGGTATTACTCGATTTACCCGTTTGCTGATATCTGATATCAACGATATTATCATTTATCTTGTTCATAAGCATTTATATTTTTACGTTTTTATTATTCCATAAATATTCTCCAGCTTCGAGTTGTTTTTCTATTGTTGTAAAATGTTGGTCTCCCACATCATAGGAAAAGTTATCAAACTCTTCTTTAGTCATCAACTCCCCCATTTCCAATGCATTTTGCATATACTCATTGGTAGCCCAATCCTGCTCCAAGACTTTTCCATCCCGATTGGTGACAAAAGCCTTTAATTTACCTTCTATATTTTGGAAACGAACTATGATGTCATCTTCCCAATAATAGACATAAACGGAATCGCCTCTTTTTAAAGTATGCGATATGTAACTATCTCGTTTTGACATAAGCGTATGATAAAATTATTTCTTAGGCCATAACCCTATTTCTTTTTCAAATTGTCTTGTTAGTCCAGGTCCTATAGACGACCAAAAGCCATCAAGCATAAAACCAGCTGG
>CAMBBY010000241.1 GCA_945863825.1 uncultured Prevotella sp.
AACAAACTCAACGAGACTCATGATTATGTGCTGATTGAGCCGAAAATAGAGGATCCTCAGGCAGATGCATCTCAGACAGAATCGCAGCCAGCATCTCAAGTAGAGTCTCATGCTGAATTTCATGTAGAATCTCAAGTAAAGCCTCAAGTCGAACTGATTTCTCAATCGAAAACATCATCTTGAAACCATATATAATAAGGTGTAATACAGATACAAAATAGACAATATACTAAGTAAGATTATATGTATAAGAAAATATATTTGAAGAGGGGAAAGGAAGAGTCCCTGAAACGTTTTCATCCTTGGGTCTTCTCTGGCGCTATCGCTCAGATGGACGAGGGAATCGTAGAAGGTGAGATTGTACGTGTCATCACTTCTACCGGGGATTTTATAGCTGTGGGACATTATCAGATAGGTTCCATCGCAGTTCGTGTCCTTTCTTTCCATGATGTTGCCATCGATGATGAGTTCTGGTGCTCTCGTCTGGATTCTGCCCTCAAGATGCGTATCGCTGTGGGTATCGCCGACAATGCTGCCAATAATACCTATCGACTGGTGCATGGTGAGGGTGATAACCTGCCTGGACTGGTTATCGACTGCTACGGAGAGACTGCCGTGATGCAGGCGCATAGCGTGGGTATGCACGTCAACAGAATGGAAGTAGCTCAGGCTCTTGCAAAAGTGATGGGCGACAGACTCAAGAATATTTATTATAAGAGTGAAACAACTTTGCCATTCAAGGCTGATCTCCGTCAGGAAAACGGATTTATTTTGGGTGGTGATGCTGACAATGTGGCTGTTGAGAATGGATTGAAATTCCATATCGACTGGTTGAGAGGTCAGAAGACCGGTTTCTTTGTGGATCAGCGCGAAAATCGTTCGCTTCTGGAACATTATGCCAAAGGCAAGAGCGTACTGAATATGTTCTGCTATACCGGAGGCTTTTCCGTATATGCCATGAGAGGCGATGCCAAACTCGTGCATTCTGTAGATAGCAGCGCCAAAGCGATAGAGTTGACCAATGAGAATGTGAATCTCAACTTCCCTGGTGACAGCCGTCATGAGGCTTTCTGCGAAGATGCATTCAAGTATCTTGACGATCACGACCAACAGTATGATCTCATCGTGCTCGACCCGCCTGCTTTTGCCAAGCACAGAGCTGCTCTGCGCAATGCTTTGAAAGGTTATACCCGCCTGAACGTGAAGGGACTTCAGCGCATCAAGCACGGAGGCATCCTCTTTACTTTCAGCTGCTCGCAGGTAGTTACGAAAGACAACTTCCGCAATGCTGTTTTCACGGCAGCTGCACAGGCAGGACGAAAGGTGAGAATCCTGCATCAGCTTCATCAGCCAGCCGACCATCCTATCAATATCTATCATCCGGAAGGTGAGTATCTCAAGGGATTGGTCTTGTATGTAGAATAAGGAATGAAACGATTATGAAGAAAGCGACTGTAGTTGCGTTTTTGCTGGTAGCATGGCTTTCGGCACTTGTCGGATGCAGCGACTCCAAGGAGAAAGTCCGTCGCCTGTCTATGCAGGAAAAGGCGCGTCAAGATAGTATTGACAAAGCTTCTTTCAAGGTGGGTGTCATGCCTACCTTGGATTGTCTGCCTGTCTTTGTGGCACATGATGAAAAACTTTTCGACTCCCTGGGAGTTACTGTGCATCTGAAGTGCTACTCTGCGCAGATGGACTGCGATACTGCTCTTGAACGGGGGCGGGTAGAAGGTGCTGTCTCAGATCTGATACGCGCCCGGCATATCATCAAAAGAGGAACTCCTTTGGAATTTCCTATTTCTACCAATACTTATTGGCAATTGATTACCAATAGGAGAGCACGTATCTCAGAACTGAAGCAGCTTTCTGACAAGATGATTGCCATGACAAGATATTCTGCTACTGATTATCTGGCTGATTTGGCGATAGACAGTGCCAAACCTAAATATGATGTATATCGGGTGCAGATTAATGATGTGAGAATACGTCTGAAAATGCTGCTCAATAATGAAATGGATGCAGTTCTTTTGACGGAACCTCAGGCCACTAAAGCCCGAAAGGAGCGGCATCCTGTTCTCATGGACAGCAGAGATAAGGGCTTGAGATTGGGCGTCTTTGCTTTTAGAGAAAAGGCACTTAAATCTACTGAACGAAAAAAGCAACTTGATTTATTCATCAAAGGATATAATCAGGCTGTTGACAGTATAAATAAAAATGGTTTTGTACACTATTCGGATTTATTCCGTAAATATTGTGATGCAGATCTTGCTGCAGTGAAGGCTTTGCCGAAACTGAAGTTTGACCATGCTGGTAAACCGAAAACTGTTGATTTTTTACGACCTTACAAAAAGTAATAAACTATGAATGGATTAAATTCAAAAAGCCCAATTTTGCAGATAACTGTAGAATGTGGGGATGGTTATTATCGTAAGTGTCTAACGCATTCTAACGAGTATTTAATCCAAAATCCTATCTGTCCGGGTTTGAAAGACGAAGTGCAGGATGTGTTGGACACTTTTGATAAAATGGTTTACTGCTATGCTAAGGGTATCAAAGATCCAAAAATGGCAGAAATATATGCGGGCATTGAATCTTTCTGTCGTAATTTGGTACATCATCTTCAGATGTATGAAGCCATTCAGAATGATTCTTTGTTTAAGGCTGCTTATGATAGCAGTAAGGCTTTAGATTTAAGACAAATTGGAGAAAGAGCGGAGAAGGGAGATGTCGATAAAGATTTCCTTGATAGCGTCTTTTCTTATGTTCTAACTGTTCGTCTGTGGGATGACCGAAAACTATCTTATTTTGCAGATCTTGTTTCCAATCCTGCAACTGATTATCGTGTAGCTGCTATGATGATATCTGCAGCCATGTTGTCATCAATCAAAGTCTTCAATTATAAAATGATGACAACTTTCTACGATCTTTGGAAAAAGTCTCAGGATGTGAAGATAAAAGAACGTATTCTTGTGGCTTGGACAGTCATGTTGATTTCCGCAGATATCAAGAATTACTCTTATGTAAAAAAGTTTGTTAATAAAATCAAGGAAGATGAACCTACAATCGCACATCTTTATGCTATCCAGAAACAGATTCTTTTCTGTATGGATGCTGCAGAAGATGCTCAACAATTCAGCGCAGATATCATGAATGCGTTCCCTGATGAAAAATGGAACCGGCCTCTGGAAAACGATGAAAAACCTTCTCTTGACGAGATCCTCACTCCAGAAAAAAAAGAGGAAATGGTGATGTCTATTGATGAAAATATCAATAAAATGGTGAATATGCAGAAGCAGGGAGCTGATGTCTTCTTCGATGGTTTCTCTCAGATGAAGAGTTTTGATTTCTTCAATACGGCATCCAATTGGTTTGTTCCATATTATGAGTCTAATCCTGCCCTGTATCCCTTGTTGGAAATTCTGGAGGGTGATGATACTTTCTTGAGAACTCTGAAACTTTCACATTCTTTCTGTGATGGAGATAAATACAGTTTCAGTTTTTGTATGGCTGCATCTTTGAAAGGTACTTTGTCTGCACTCTTACCTATTGTAAAAGAAGGATTCGGACCTATGTTTAGTGAAACCGATGTTCATGATCCTAAAGAATTGGCTTTCCTGATAAGAAGAGAATGCTTGCAGGATTTGTATCGTTTCCTGACTTTATCTTCTTTCAAAAATTCGTTTCCGAAGGTTTTCTCATCAGAACAAGATTCAATTGCGTATTTCTTTGCCAAGCCTTTATTTAAGGCTGATGAAAAGTTTGATAGAGTTAGGCTCTATATCTGCGATTTCCTTTTTAAGCGCAATCAGTCTGTGCGCTTAAGTTTCTTCCTCTCTGATACTCCAAGATGTAAGGAAGAAAAGTTAATGAAGGGATTATTCCTGTTGTCTATGGCAGAATATGAGTTAGCTATTGATGTGCTTTCTCCGTATCAGGACGAAGAAGAAAATGTTGAAGTTATCAAACCAGCTCTGGTCAAGTGTTATATTGGTCTGCATCAATATGATAAAGCTTTGGAACTGTGTGAGCAGTTGATCAGTTTGAAGT
>CAMBBY010000242.1 GCA_945863825.1 uncultured Prevotella sp.
CACAAGGAGTATCGTCGGCAGCGTCAGATGTGTATAAGAGACAGCTCTTTGCCCATAGGCGGGCACGCTGGGCAACTCCGAAGCGATGTTGCTCGTCGATGACTGCTACGCCGAGATGGGCGAACATCACGGGGGCTTCGAGGATGGCATGTGTGCCCACCAATATCTGGACATCTCCACGAATCAGAGCATCGAGTACTTCCTTGCGCTTCTTTCCCTTCACCATACCCGTGAGCAGTTCCACCCGGATGTCCATCCCCTTGAGAAATTCACGGATGGTCTGCAAGTGCTGTTCGGCAAGGATTTCGGTAGGAGCCATCAGACAGGCCTGATAACCATTGTCGAGGGCGATGAGCATGGTCATCAGCGCCACGAGGGTTTTACCAGAACCCACGTCGCC
This sequence comes from uncultured Prevotella sp., assembly GCA_945863825.1. Classification (GTDB taxonomy): domain Bacteria; phylum Bacteroidota; class Bacteroidia; order Bacteroidales; family Bacteroidaceae; genus Prevotella. The sequence goes on from CAMBBY010000242.1 coordinate 401, forward strand.
CTGCAGCAACCGGTTCATCTGTCGGCCGCTGCACATGTCGGCACGGATTTCATGCATCACCCGTTTCTGTGCGCCCGTGAGTTCGAAAGGAAGATGGTGGGCATAGAAATCATGGAAGATGTCGCCGATGCGGTTGAAGATGTAGCCACGGTATTTGCGCCGCTGGTCGCTCGCGTACCTTAATATATTAAGTTGCACATAGAAGAGTTCCTCAAACTTGAGTCGCACCTGTGCTTTCTGCATCTCCTGATGGGTATGTGGATAGTGGATGAAGCGGAAGGCTTCATCGCGGGAAATCAGATGCAGGCGGGAGGTGATGGAGTCGGGTAATGTCTCGGGCAATTGAGGAAGCAGTCCTACCAAGGTCTTGGTGAGCTTCTCAATGGTGCGGGAGGAGAATCCGTACTTCTTCATCTTTTCGGTGGTATTATAGAAAGGTTGCATTCCCATTTCTGAAATCTGCAGGTTGCTGGCATCATCCATGTCGGGATGGGCAAACTGATAGCGGCCGCCAAAGAGGGCTGGTTTGCCGAAGACGATGTATTCGGTACCGACATGATAGGTCTTGAGAATGTACTGGGAACTGCGGAACCAGACTAAATCGACCACGCCGAAGCCATCGGAGAAATGGGCAACAAGACGCTTGTTGCGTTTGCCAGTATCAAACTCCTCGTAACTTAGTATTCGGCCTTTGATCTGGACATAAGGCATGTCGGGGGTGAGTTCGCTGATGTGGAAAATCCTCGAACGATCTACATATTTATAAGGGTAGTATTCCAGCAAGTCACCATAGGAGTTGATACCGAGCTCCTTGCTCAGTATCTCTTTCTTTTTGGGTCCTACGCCAGGCAGGAACATGATGTCTTGGTCTAAAATACTACTCATATTTTTAAGTGAAGAGTGAAGAGAGAAGAGAGAAGAATTCTCTTGTTCTTATTCTGATAACAATGCTTCGGCAATCTTGATGTCGAATGGGGTGGTAATCTTGATGTTCTCTCGATTTCCATCCACCATCGCTACCTGACAGCCGAGACTTTCTACAACGGATGCATCGTCGGTAAACTGTTCTTTGTAACCCTGGTTGAAGGCCTGTTTTGCCAAACTGATGTCAAAGGTCTGTGGAGTCTGCACGATGCGATAATCATCACGGAGCACATTCTTTCCACCGCCACGCTTGTCAATATATCTCAGGGTTTCAGTCACCGCATAGACAGGGATGGCTGCATATTCCTCGCGTGCCGTCTCGTAGCATTCGCTGATGACGTCGGTAGAGACGAATGGGCGCACACCATCATGGATTCCTACCACACCGTCCTCACCATCGGGGATGAGTGCAAGTCCGTTTTTCGAAGACTGGAAGCGGGTGTCGCCACCATTGGCAATCTGATGTTTGATATCGAAATGATGCTCCTCGCAAAGCTGGTGCCAGTATTCCTGCTGGCTTTCCGGCAATACCAAGATGATATTCAGATGCTCATCGTATTCATGAAAGCGCTCGATGGTGCGCATCAGGATAGGCTTGCCTGCTACAGGTAAGAACTGCTTGGGAATCTCACTTCCCATGCGGAGACCTTTGCCCCCGGCTACTATAATTACGTAATCCATATTTTTCTTTTTACTTGCTCTTCATGAGATGCTCATACATCATTCCGTCCTGCAGGGCAGCCACGGTTTCCTTGCTCACGAAATAACTCAATATCTGGTAGGCATAAGGGAGGGTGGCTGCAGGACCTTCACCTGTAATCACATTGCCATCTTCCTGGAAGAGGGTACCTGTATATTCTGTGCTGGCATCGAAATACTGTTCGAAACCAGGATAGCAGGTAGCTTTCTTGCCGTCGAGGATGCCTGTGCTGGCCAATACCATAGGCGCTGCGCAGATGGCACCTACACGTTTGCCTGCCTTGTGCTGGGCGATGAGTGCCCGGCGTACTCCCTCGTGCTCATTGAGGTTGGTGCTGCCTGGCATTCCACCAGGAATCATCAGCATATCGGCATCTTCAAAACTCTCAACATCCTCGAAACGGAGGTCGGCCTTGATGGTAACTCCGTGGGAAGTTTCCACAAATTCACTACCGGTAACGCTGACCGTCTTGATATCTACGCCCCCTCTGCGGAGGATGTCAACAGGAGCCAAACCTTCGATTTCCTCGAAGCCATTGGCAAGAAATTCATATACCTTTGCCATAATTTTATCTTTTTTGTTGAATAATTCGATTTATATTATTACCTTTGCAAAAGTAACAATAATAATTGAAATGACAAAACAAATGGCAGAACAACATTTGAAATTTGCAATATTTGGCAATGAATACCAGGCTAAGAAGTCGGTTTCCATCGAAACTATCCTGGCTTTTCTGGAAAAGAAGAAGGCTGAGATCTATGTGGAAAATGCTTATTACGATTTTCTCGTGCGCGACCTCCATCTGGATGTGAAGGTGGCGGGTGTCTTCGAGGATTACAACTTCGATGTGGATTACGTCATCTCCATGGGCGGCGACGGAACCTTCCTCAAGGCTGCCAGTAAGGTGGGGGCGAAGGGGACTCCTATCATCGGTATCAACATGGGACGATTGGGATTCCTGGCTGATGTGTTGCCAAGCGAAATAGAGACTGCACTGGATAGCCTCTATGCCGGGGAATGCCAGATAGAGGAACATGCGGTCATTCAGGTAGAGGCGAGGGGTGGCATATTGGCTGGCAATCCTTTTGCCCTCAATGATATTGCCGTTTTGAAGCGTGATGATGCTTCCATGATTTCCATCCGTACTCATGTGGATGGGGAATTCTTGGTTACCTATCAGGCGGATGGTCTGATCGTTACCACGCCTACGGGTTCTACTGCCTATAATCTCTCCAATGGCGGACCTATCATCATCCCGCAGAGTGGAAGTCTCTGCCTCACTCCTGTTGCTCCGCACAGTCTCAATATCCGTCCTATCGTAATCAATGATACGGCTGAAATTCAACTGGACATTGAGAGTCGCAGTCATAATTATCTCGTGGCTATCGATGGTAGAAGTGAGCGCATGACGGAGGAAACCAGTCTCGTCATCCGCAAGGCTGCGCATTCTATCAAAATCGTGAAGCAGCGCAACCAGCGTTATTTCTCTACGCTGAGAGAGAAACTGATGTGGGGCGCTGACCAGAGGGAAAGATGAATTTAAGTGAAGAGTGAAGAACGAAGAGTGAAGAATTCAAATGCTTAGATGGATGAAGATATTCAAGGTTCCAAAGTTTAAGTATGATGCCAAGACCTTGCTGATTTGGCTTTGGCAGGCATGGCGGGGCAACCAGTTGCAGGCTGTCCTCAATGCTTCCGTGGGTTTGCTCTCGGTGGGAGTGAGTCTGGCACAGGTTTGGGCAGTTAAGCGTGCCATAGATGTTGCTTCTCATGTGGTGGAAGGCGATATCTATTGGGCTGTTGCTCTCATGGGCTTCCTGATTCTTGCCGACTTCGCCCTGAATGTTTCTTCCGTCTGGATTCGTAATCTCTTGGGCATCAAGGCGCAAAACCGTATGCAGCAGCGCATGCTCGATCGTATCCTCCGTTCTGAATGGCACGGTAGGGAGAAGATGCATTCGGGAGATGTGCTCAACCTGTCTCTTATACACATCTGACGCTGCCGACGATACTCCTTGTGTA
>CAMBBY010000243.1 GCA_945863825.1 uncultured Prevotella sp.
GAAGAGAAAACGTGATAATCTGCCATGCAGAACCATTCCTTCAGTTTCTCGATAGGACTCGGAATGTCATGAGAAGGATAAAGATATACCTTCCCGTTGAATACGCGAGCCGTAGGATCAGCAGAATACTGTCCGCTGATAATCGGGTTCTGAGCCGAAGCTCCTGTCGATAACGCCAGCATCAAGGCACACATCCATGTTTTCATACTCAAATTCCTTTAAAGAAGAAAAAAGGGGGTGCTTCTTTTCAAAACACCCCCTAATTATCAAACTAATCTATAGTTCTTTAAACTTAAAACGTTTTATTTACAAAACAACTTCATGATTACCAACCAGGATTCTGAACCAGGTTAGGATTCTTATCCATCACGGTCTGTGGATAAGGGAAGAACTCATGCTTGCCCTCCTTGAAACCTACCTTGAAATTAGTCTCAGGAGTGTTGGTCGTATAGAAACGGCTGTTTGCTTCTGTTCCATGCTCCCAAGTTACATTCTGGTCATCTGCCTTTGGAGCTCTGAAAACCTTATCAAACAAATGTGGCACGACTGTACCAGCCTTAGTCAAACGCTCAATGGCCTTTGTATCATTCCATCGCATGATATCGAACCAACGACAGCCTTCAAGCCAAAGTTCATATGACTTTTCTTTCATCAACACATCCATATCAACAGTTTCACTGATTGTCTTGGAACCAGCACGTTTCTGAATCATATTGATATATTTCTTAGCTTCAGCCTGATCGCCTGTCTTAAGACAAGCCTCTGCATAATTGAGCAAAACCTCAGCGTAACGCATGACAAGATAATTATTCAAGCGAATGTTATCACCATATTTCTTGCCTTCAGTATCAGAAGCTCTCATTATTTGCTTGAATGCCAACCAGGTAGAGTTGCCGTAGAGTCCCTGAAGAGGGTCATTGATGCCAATCTTGTCACTGGTTTTCTTCTGCTCGTCAGTCATATTATCGATTTCATCCTTGCCGTAAGACATATGATAAACCGCATCATCAATATGCTTTAAAGTAGCCTTCAAGCGATAAGAGTCACCATCATTTTTATAGAACTCGTCACCAAACCACTGAGGCACGCCAAGGCCACCCCAGCCATCAACGCCGCCACAATAAACCTTGTTAGGAGAAACAACAAAGTGATCAGCACGCCAATCCCAATAGTTGGTCTCCATCCAGCTAGAACGCTGAATCATACCACCCCAATTGGTCTTACCTGCATTATACTCGAAGTTGACTTCAAATACCTTCTCCTCGTTGGCATCACCCTCGATATGGAAGTTGTCGGCATATTGCTCACCAGGAACAAGATCATACTTGCCCGAGTCTATAACCTTTTTAAGAGCAGTTTTAGCCTTATCATACTGACCGGCAAACAAATAAGCCTTTCCGGCAAGAGCATATGCAAAGCCCTTGGTTACCTTCACAGCTCCATCCTTGTCATCCTTACTTTTACGCTCATCCAAATCGTTGGCAGCATTCTCACATTCCTGCGCAATCCACTCTATCAACTGTTGGTGATTCATAGGATTCTCAGGATCCTTATCACAATTAAAAGGCTGTGCAGAAGCATCCAGAACATGAGTTACCAATGGTGGAGTACCCCAAAGATTAGCCAACAGGAAATAATCATAAGCACGAAGCACACGAGCCTCTGCAGCGCAACGTTTCTGCACAGCGGTAGTAGCATCGGCAAAGTGATCGAGTACAAGGTTACAGGTATATACAGAGAGATAGAGACCTGTGTACATAAACTTTGGCACCTCAGCCTCAGCATCATAATAGAACTGATTGAGCATGATACCAAACGTATTATCACCAGAGTTGGCACCTGCTGCCAACACATCGTCTCCACACTCATTGACTATCAGTTTCAATGGAGTATAAATACCTGGGCCACCACCATCGTGGTTACGCCCCATCACATTACACATAAAGCCTTCGTATGCAGCAACGAGGGCTGCCTCTGCATCAGCATCGGTCTTATAGAAGTTCTCGGTAGGTATTACACCCTTCTGCTCAATGTCTAGCTGATCCTCACAAGACGTAGTGAGCGTCATTGTTCCTGTGGCAGCAAGAGCCAATATTGTTGAAAATAATATTTTCTTCATTGTTTTTGAATATTAAAGGTTAGAATGTTACATTGATACCAAATACCACCTTCTTGGAAGTTGGATAAGTACCATTATCGAAACCACGAGAAGCACCACTGTTCATGGAAGCAGTCTCAGGGTCGGCACCAGGATAGTTGGTGATGGTGAAGAAATCATCCAGTGAGCAATATACACGAAGATTGCTGATACCTGCCACGCTAGTGATAGCCTTTGGCAATGTATAGCCCAACTGAATCTGCTTGATCTTGAAATACGAGCCACTGAACACAGCTGCATCAGAACTGAAGAACTTCCAGTCGGTAGCAACCTTTTTCATATCAGGATATTTAGCATTGGTACGGTCTGCTCTCCAAGAATCCTTCCAGTAGGTATCAATTCCATTGATCAACGGACGGTCTGCAGAAACCATCAAGTTGTAAATCTTGTTGCCAGCAGCGCCTGTTCCAAATACGGTGAGGTCAAAGCCCTTATATTCTGCATTAAGAGTAATACCATAAGTAAACTTAGGAATAGCTGAGCCCAAATCCTGCTTATCTTCATCGGTTGGAGCTGAAGTTGTTTCGCCATTCTTATTATAATAGAGAGCACTACCATCTTCGGCTACACCTGCATACTTGTAACCACGGAAATACCATACCTGATGGCCAGCCTCGAATGTAGGCTTAAGCTGGTTATTGAATCCATCAATACCTATTTCGGTCAAACGGCTTATAAGGTTAGAAACCTCCTTCACCTCATTCTTCAGAGTTGAACCATTTACGGTCACACTATACTTGAAGTCCTTGATGTTGTCTCTCCAACCCAACTCGAAATCAAGACCAGAGTTAAGTACCTTACCTGTATTAACAACACTCTTGTTTACACCAATCTCTGGAAGAGGAGTAATCTGAATCAAGAGGTCTTTGGTAGTCTTGCGATACCAGTCAACACCCAAGGTAAGACGGTCGTTAAGGAAACGAGCATCAAGACCTAAGTCCACCTGCTCAGATGTCTCCCACGTCAAGTCAGGATTGGCAAGACCAGTTGGCTTGGAACCATAGGCAAGCTTACCATCACCGATAGATGGATTATACTGATAGAAGCTCTGGTTGAGTGCAATAGGAGAAGAATATGGATAACCGCTCAGGATATTGACGTTACCATTGCGACCCCATGATGCACGGAGCTTCAGGAAGGAAACGGCATCACGGTCGATATGATCCTTGAAGAACTTCTCATTGCTGATAGACCATCCCGCAGAGAAAGATGGGAAGTTACCCCAACGAGCCTTCTTGGAAAGCTTCGATGTATCGAAGGCATCACGACGGAAGTTGAGCTGCAGGAAGTAACGGTTGTCATAGCTATAGCTCAAACGTCCGAAGTAAGATAACTCTGTTGCATCTGAAGGAGCGTTACCTACACTCTTGGCTGCATCAGCCAACAAGTAGTCGATGTAACGGAAGTTTGGCTCATAATATGAGAGTATGTTACCTCCTGTAGAACTGATGGAACTATTGTCCCAATGATTCTTGGTAAACGACATACCTGCCATCGCACCCACTGTATGCTTGCCGAATGTATTCATATAGTTGGCAAAGTTCTCCCACTGATAGTACAAACCATTATTGGTATTCGCTGCAATGGTATAGTTTTCACTATGTGCCATAGATGATAACCAATATGGAGTCTCGTAGTTATGATAGTTACTCTGAGTGATACGATAACCTAAGCGAGAAGTAAATGTAAAGCCCTTGAATGGCTTGATATTGGCAGCAACGGTACCACGTACATTGATACCAGAATTCCATGTGTCATGACGGTCGCGCTGATAGAGAGGGTTACCAGTAGCATCATCTACATATTTAGAAGTACCATAGTAGTCATTGTTATGGCTTGGATCTCTTGGAACTGGGCCACCGGCTTCTACCTGTGCCTTCATGCCA
>CAMBBY010000244.1 GCA_945863825.1 uncultured Prevotella sp.
TAAATTGAAACTGGTAAAATTTTGGAGAATAAAGTGGAAACTGGTAAAATAATATTTGATAAATGGAAAAATACGAAATAGAAAAGCTGCGCGACCTCCCGATAGAGGAGGTTGCCAGCCAACTGGGATTGCAAGTGGCGAGACATAAGAGTCTCTGCCCTTTTCATAGCGATCATCATGCAAGCCTGTCGTTCAATACGAGGAAGAACCTGTGCCGCTGCTTTGTCTGCATGGACGAGAGCCTCGACTCCATCGGACTGGTCATGAAATCGCTACACGTGGATTTCCCTAAGGCGTGCTTCTGGCTCGCTGAAAGGAATGGCATTCTCCTGGAAAAAGGCAGGGGAAGGATTTGGCGGAGGAATTGCAGGTCTGCTTCAGCTGATTCTCCTGATTCGGCTGTATCTTCTGCATCTGCTGCTTCTCCAGCATCTACTGCATCTCCCGTAGCCTCAGCATCTTCGGCTTCTTCTCCTGCTGCACCACACGCTTTTGATGCGGCACGATATGCGAGATTCTTCGAACATCCGTGGCTGAACGAGGCTGCATGCAGATTTCTTTTTGATGAGAGGAAGATTGACGGGAGAGTGGCAAGATGGTGCAGACTGAGTTCGTGGACCGACCGCAAGGGGGTGAACTGGCTACAGATTCCTTACTTCGACAAGGAGGGACGATTAGTGGGGATTCAAAACCGCAATCTGGATTTTCATCGAAAATCTCGTCCCACAGATTCTATGGATTCTGAAAAGACGGGGAAAAGTTCTTGTCCCACAGATTTCACAGATGACACAGATTCTAAGCATTCTGAGGATTCTCAGGTCTCTATAGGTTCTAAGGCTGGCACAGATTCCGAGGAGGCGCCACGATTCCGATTTCCCTACGGCAGCCAATGCGGAATCTACAATCTGCAGGTGCTGAATTTGCTGACACCGGGCGAAAGGCTTTTCATCACGGAGGGATGCAGCGACTGCTGGGCGATGCTTTCTGCCGGGCATAAGGCGATTGCCATTCCGTCGGCCACGCTTCTCAAACCTGAGGACAGGGATGTGCTCGCCTATATCGGCGAAACGTTCGGAGTGGAATGGCACATGTTTCCCGACAGGGATGCGCCGGGAGAAAGGCTCTTCCTGCAACTCAAGGAGATTCTGCCCTCGCTCATCCATCACCAGTTGCCCCTGGGATGCAAGGATTTCGGAGAGGCTTATCTGAAAGGATTCAATCTCGCTGAAGAAATCAATCTTTTATAAAAAAATGTCTTATAAAAAATTTAGCAATATGGAAGATTTTATCATTCGTTCGTACACCAAGAAGGAACTGGCTCTGATGTATTTTCCCCAGAGTAATCCTCGTACTGCCGTCAATCACCTGATGGTTTGGATTCGCCGCTGCACCCCACTCTGGGATGAACTCCTGCAGACGGGTTACAAGACTACCAGCAAGGAGTTTACGCCCAAGCAAGTAAGGGCCATTATCGAACAGTTGGGGGAACCGTAGAATCGCTGGGGTGACCTGAGAGGAAAAACAAAAACATCTGGGTGTATGAAGCCTCATCATACACTCCAGATGTTTATATCAAGTTCATTCTAAAAACACCCCGTATAATGGCATGTTGGTAATATTAGCCTGCTGGCGATAAGGCAGCATGGAATAACGGATAGCAGAAATATCAGGATGCTCCATCAGATAATGATGAAGCGAGGTAGCCTTGACACTTGTACCCCCTTTTACCTCAATTGGCAATAAGACACCATCACGCTGAATCAGGAAATCCATCTCCATACGAGAGGTATCAGAACTGTAATAATAGACATGTTGCAATCCTGTTGCAAGCAACTGCTGCAAAACATACTGTTCGCTAAAAGCACCTTTATATTCCGTAAATATCGTATCTCCCAACAATACCTCCTTTGCAGGCGTATCAGCCATGGCACCCATCAACCCACAATCACACAAATAGAGTTTAAATGCCGATAAATCTTCATAGAACTTCAGAGGCAACTCTGGCTTAGAAACCTTTGTTATCTTATACACCAAACCTGCGTCCACCAGCCATTGGATGGCAAGTTCAAATTCCTTGGCTCTACCACCCTTCTTCAACACGCCATAAACAAACTTTTTGTTCTCCTTCGACAACTGTCCCAGAATGGATTGCCAAACCATATCGATTCGGGGCACCTCCTGCGATGGAGCATGCTTGGAGAAATCGCTGGCATAGTTGGAAAGAATCTCATTCTGCAGGCTGCGCACCTGATTGAGCAACTTGTTTTCAACAAATGCCTTTACCACTTCAGGCATACCACCCACATAATAATATTGTCGCAGCAAGTCCTTCAGTTTTTCATGAAAGGCATTCATCAGTTCATAGTCATGACTATGCATCAGCTTCAACAGCTGCTCCTCGCCCATCGCCATGAGAAACTCCTCAAAATCCATTGGGAAGAGACGCATGGTCTGCACCTTGCCAACTGGAAACGAGATGCCTGCATGCAAAGCAACTCCCAGCAGAGAACCAGCTACTGCAATATGATATTCCGGAGCATCTTCACAGAAATATTTCAAAGCCTCTAAAGCCTGAGGGAAAGCCTGCACCTCATCCAGGAAAATAAGTGTTTTACCAGGGATAATATCTACCCCTGTCAAAGCGCTTAAACCTTGAATGATTCTGGCAACATCAAAATCACCCGAATAGATGGCCTGAAGGTTTACATTTCTATCGCAACTTACGTAAGCTAAACTTTCAAATTCACGACGACCGAATTCCTTAAGAACATAGGTCTTTCCACATTGCCTTACCCCATTAAGAATCAGAGGCTTATGATGCTCCTGACTTTTCCATTCCAGTAGCTGGTCATATATCTTTCTCTTCATATCTTTACACTTTTCGACACATAAAAATGCCAGTTCATTACACTTTTCGACACATGAAATCATGCTATCGTTACACTTTTCGACACATAAAATCATGCTATCGTTACACTTTCTGACACATAAAGTTAGCGCAAAGATACACTTTTCGACACATAATACCAAGATTCCATTGCCTTTTCCGAGATTCATTTAAGAGTTTTTAACCCTATAACACGAAAATGGTAAAATTCAGCTTTATAAAAGCGAAAATGGTAAAACCAAAGCATTTAACACTACAACACGAAAATGGTAAAATTTCGCTCCAAAAAAAAGCGAAAATGGTAAAATTTACAGAAATTAACCTTGTAACACGAAACTGGTAAAATTTTGCTCTAAAAAAGCGAAAATGGTAAAATTTACAGAAATTAACTCTGCGAGACGAAACTGGTAAAATTTAGCTCTATAAAAGCGAAAATGGTAAAATTTTAGGGGATTTCAGACTAAATGTTTCACAATCGCACGGCATCGCACGACATCGCACGACTGGGGATGAGGAATGCCGTATCTTTGCATCGTGATTCAGAAAGCGCTGAAAAATCACTTTCCCAACTGGAAAAATATTTTTCTCTAACTGGGAAGCTGAATTCAAACCAAAATTCGTCAAACCAGACTCCAAGCCCTGCAACGAGTCCTTCGAATCTCTTACCGGAAAATCTTCTGCGAGAGACGAAGCTAAAAGGGGGCAAAATGCTTATGAGCCAAAACATGAAAGCATTCATCAGGTATCTCATCGTGGCCGTGTGCTCTGCCGTCGTCACATTCCTCTCCAACTCGTGTACTGCGGGTCTCGTAATCGGAAAGAACCAGCGACAACATCAGGAGAACAACATCTCCACCCGGGCAGATTCTTCCCATTTCGTTCCGACCATTACTATCCGGTAAAGGCAGCGAAGGGAAATCAACCAATTATTTCAATCAATCCAATCAAATTCAATCCAGACTCCAAACCTCGAAACGAGTCCTTCTCCCTACCCTCTACCCCCCAAGATTCCTGATTTTCTGAGGAAACGTAATACAAGAAAAGTCTTGACAGGCGGAAAGGAAGAAAAAACAGATTTTGGGAAAGACGGGAACACCGGAAAGATTTCCGGCTGTCTCTTATACACATCTGACGCTGCCGACGATACTCCTTGTGT
>CAMBBY010000245.1 GCA_945863825.1 uncultured Prevotella sp.
TACACAAGGAGTATCGTCGGCAGCGTCAGATGTGTATAAGAGACAGCCGTAATGACTATGTGATTTGTGATGACCGCGACCACGCATCTATCGTAGATGGTCGTCGTCTCTCATTTGCTACACAGTTGCACTACAAGCACAATGATATGGAAGACTTGGAGCGTGTGCTCTCTAAACTTCCTCAGGAGGCTATCAAGCTGATTGTTGTGGATGGTGTGTTCTCAATGGAGGGTGATTTGGCTAACTTGCCAGAAATCGTGAAGTTGAAGCATAAGTACAACTGCTCTATCATGGTAGATGAGGCTCATGGCTTGGGTGTGTTCGGTAAGCAGGGGCGTGGTGTCTGCGATCATTTCGGTCTGACAGACGAGGTGGATCTCATCATGGGTACATTCTCTAAGAGTTTGGCTTCCATCGGTGGATTTATTGCATCAGACAAGGACACAATTAATTTCCTCCGTCACAATTGCCGCACCTACATCTTCAGTGCATCTAATACTCCAGCTGCTACAGCTGCAGCTCTTGAGGCACTTCACATTATCCAGAAAGAACCTGAGCGTTTTGAAAATCTCTGGAATGTAACCAACTATGCTTTGAAGCGTTTCCGTGAGGAAGGTTTCGAGATTGGTGAGACTGAGAGCCCTATCATTCCTCTCTATGTTCGTGATGCAGAGAAGACATTCGTCGTAACAAAGATGGCTTATGATGCAGGTGTATTCATCAATCCTGTGATTCCTCCAGCTTGTGCACCTCAGGATACTTTGGTTCGTTTTGCCTTGATGGCAACTCATACCAAGGAGCAGGTAGAAAAAGCTGTTGTAATCTTGAAGAAAATTTTCGTAGAAGAAGGTATTATCAAGTAATCCTTATATTATATATAATAAGGTATAATGATAAAGGTCAAGTTGGACAGTTCCTGTTTAGCTTGGCCTTTATTTTTTCTTTTTTCAACATTAAATAAAGTACGATGAAATCATTAAAGGAATTATATAGAATCGGCAAGGGTCCTTCGAGCAGTCATACAATGGGACCTCAGCGTGCAGCAAAACTCTTTCTACAGCGTTGCGGTAATGCTTCTTCGTACGAAGTGACGCTTTACGGCAGTTTGGCGGCTACAGGAAAGGGACATATGACAGATGTGGCTATTGAGGAAGTTATCCAACCCTATCATTCTGTCAAAATCATCTGGGAACCTCAGACGTTTCTTTCTTTTCATCCCAACGGAATGAAATTTGTAGGAAAGGATGTTGATGGCGATATCCTGGATGAATGGACGGTGTTTAGTATTGGTGGAGGTGCGCTTTCTGAAGGCAATGGCGACCAGGATGAATTGGGTGCCAAGGATGTGTACGACCTGAATAAGTTGGGTGATATCCAGAACTGGTGCTACGAGAATGGTCGTTCGTATTGGGAATATGTAGAGAAGTGCGAGGGACCGGAAATCTGGGATTTCTTGGCTAACATCTGGAAAACGATGAAGGAGGCGATAGAAAGAGGACTGGAGCATGAAGGTGTGCTGCCTGGACCGCTGAAGTTGCCTCGCAAGGCTGCCAATTATTATACCAAGGCGAATGGTTATCGTGCTTCCTTGCAGAGTCGTGGACTTGTTTATGCTTATGCTTTAGCAGTCAGTGAAGAAAATGCATCTGGCGGTATTATCGTTACTGCTCCTACTTGTGGTGCCTGCGGTGTGTTGCCGGCTGTACTTTATCACATGTATAAGGCGCATGAAATGGGTGAACAGCGTATCCTTCGTGCTTTGGCTACAGCTGGTCTTGTAGGAAATGTCGTTAAGCAGAATGCTTCCATCAGTGGTGCGGATGTCGGTTGTCAGGGTGAGGTAGGTGTAGCCTGCGCTATGGCTTCAGCTGCTGCCTGCCAGCTCTTTGGTGGAAGTCCGTCACAGGTAGAGTATGCTGCGGAAATGGGACTGGAGCATCACCTCGGTATGACCTGCGATCCTGTATGCGGTTTGGTTCAGATACCTTGTATCGAGCGCAATGCATTTGCTGCGGCACGTGCCTTGGATGCAGATCTGTATGCTTCCTTCTCCGACGGTCATCACCGTGTTTCATTTGATAGAGTAGTGGAGGTAATGCGACAGACAGGTCATGATCTCCCATCGCTCTATAAGGAAACTTCTGAGGGAGGATTGGCCAAAGGATTTAAGAGTAAGTTCTGAATTTTCAATAGTCAATATTCATCAGCAATCAGTCACTGATACTGAGTTGGGAATGCAGAGTTTCAGTCATGAGAAAAGGCTTGTTTAGGAATGAAAAATCCTACACAAGCCTTTCTGCTATTGAGGAAATCTTGATTGCTAATATGTTTATCCTTGCTTTTGAAATCAAAGTTTTTTCCCTAATGCAATTGCTGCAATCACGTTAGCTCCTTCTTTTTTGAGTTTGTCTGCGAATTTGCAAACGGAGCTACCTGATGCGATAATGTCGTCGAAGAGCAGGATGTCCTTGCTCTTGATGGCTTCGAAGTCAAAGGTGTATTCGTCCTCTTCCTCTCCATCGTCAGGGTTTGTACGGGTAGTCCAGGAGATAAGCGGATAGGCATTAGCCATACCAGTCTTCTCGCAGACCTCCTTGCTGAACTCCTCAAAACGTCGTTTGGTATTTGCACGGGTAGATGCAGGAATACAAACGAGGGTCAACTGGTTAGCGGCATTGCCGAAAGTCTCCTTGATGAGAGTGGTGATGTCGGAAATTGCTTTCTTGAGAGCCTGTTGATGGTCAATCTCTGTGGTCAACTCCGAGTTTCCCTTGAAGTTGACAATGTAATCTCTCTTTTCCCAGTCTTCGGCAGACAGTTTGAAATTGCCATACGCATTGTAGGAGGCGTAATCGACAATCCATTTGTAAGGAAGACCGTTTTCAAGATGTTTCCAGTTTGTAATAATCGTAGTGTATTCTGCCATAACTTTCATGTTAATTAATGAAACAATAGAGTATTTTGAATGCTACAATATTATATGATATGTAGTAATGATGCAAAAATAGGAATATTTTTTTGAATATCTCACATATTTGTCTTAATTTTACGAAAATCTTTGTAATTTTGCACCATATTTAAAATATACATCATTTTTATGACGAGAAAAAGTAAAATTCATGAGATTAGAGATTACGTCATCATAGCCTTGGCGATGTTGATAGGTAGTATTGGATTGAATATTTTCCTCTTGCCTAATCATATCACGATGGGTGGTATCGGCGGTCTCGCTTCTATCTTGTACTGGGGTGCAGGCATCCCTGTATCAGTTTCGTATTTCGGTCTGAATGTCTTCCTGTTGGCGATAGCCTTGCGCATCCTCGGATGGCGATTCTGTGTGAAGACGCTCTATGGCATTTCCCTTTTTGCCATTTATACTCGCATTATAGAGTTCTATGGGGAAGGAAATATTACCTTGTTGCATGACCAGCCTTTCATGGCGACTGTCTTGGGAGGTTTTTGTATGGGTACGAGTGCCGGATTAGGTTTGTCTTGCAATGGCAGTACGGGTGGTTCGGATACGGTGGCAGCCATGATCAACAAGTTTTATAACATTTCCTTAGGACATGCCATTCTGATTTGCGACCTCTGTATTATTTCGAGCAGTTATTTCGTGCTGAAGAGTTGGGAGATGGTGATTTATGGTTATGTATGCCTCTTTGTGTCGTCTCTCTGTGTTGATCATGTCATCAATACCTTGCGTCGTTCGGTCCAGTTCTTTATCATCTCTGATAAGTATCTTGAGTTGAGTGCTGCTATCAATACGACAGCCGACCGTGGTTGTACGGTGATGGATGGACATGGTTGCTATAGTGGTAAGAATGTCCACATGCTCTTTGTCTTGGCGCGTCAAAGGGAATCGCAAAAGATTTTCCGACTGATAGACGAGATAGATCCTACTGCTTTTGTCAGTCAGAGTGCCGTTATCGGTGTTTATGGCTTAGGCTTCGACCGTTTCAAGGTAAACAGAACACTGTTGAAGAAGTAGGAGAAAATTATAAATATAGTTGCCCTGTTATATATATAATAATGTATAAC
>CAMBBY010000246.1 GCA_945863825.1 uncultured Prevotella sp.
TATCATCGTGAGCCATGACCGTGAATTCCTTGATGGATTGGTAGATAAAGTCTATGAGTTCGGTGGCGCTAAGGTACGTGAGCATTTAGGTGGTATCTATGACTATCTTCGTGCGCACAATGCAGATTCCATCAATGCCGCATTGACAAGTGCTCAGTCTGCTCCTGTAGCAGCAACTGTAGAGTCAACTCCTTCTGCCGGTAAACAGAATTATGCAGAGCATAAGGAACAGCAGAAGAAAATCCGCAAGGCAGAGAAGGCTGTCAAGGAGTGTGAAGATCGCATTGCCAAACTGGAAAAACGCAAGAAGGAGATCGATGACCTCCTGATGAAGCCGGAGAATGCTACCAATATGGAACTTGTCACAGAATATACTTCGCTGATGCAGAAACTTGATGAGGAAAATGACAACTGGCTGCTTCTTTCTGAAAAGCTCGAAGAAGTCAGCAAATCATAATCATTCTGCAAAAGATCTTCTTTAAGCAGATGCTTATCTTTCTGAGATTTAATAATAAAAAATATAACTAACATGAACATTAAAATGATTCTTCCGATGATGATGCTGGCAGCTATGCCTCTCGGCGCAGATGCACAGAACAAGTCGGGTCTTGTCATGGAAAACCTTGATAAGACAGTCAGTCCTGCTAATGATTTCTACAAGTTTGCTACAGGTGGATGGCAGAAGAACCACCCACTCCCAGCAGCTTACAGCTGCTTCGGCAGCTTCAATCTGTTGGCAGAGGACAACAACAAGCGTATCAATACCATTCTTTCTGAACTTCAGAAGAAGACTTATAAGAAGGGTACTATCGAGCAGAAATTGTCTGACTTCTATAAGTTGGCTCTTAATGTAGATGCTCGCAACAAGGCTGGTATCTCACCAGTTAAGCCACTTCTCGATGAGATGGAAGCAGCCAAGACAAAGGCTGACTTGCAGAAGATCCAGTTGAAGTATGCAGCACAAGGTTATGGTGTAAGCTTCGGTGGTGGCTTCGGTGCTGATGAGAAGAATGTCAAGATGAATATCTTCAATCTCGGTCAGGGCGGTCTCACCCTCGGTCAGAAAGACTATTATGTCAACAATGATGCAGCTACTGTAGCTATCCGTGAGGCATTCAAGAAGTATGTTCAGAAGATGTTCCAGCTCTACGGTTTCTCAGCAGAGGAAGCAGCTCAGAAGGAGCAGGCTATCTTCCAGCACGAAACCATGTTGGCGCTCATCTCAAAGAGTATGACAGAACTTCGCGATCCTCAGGCTAACTATAATAAGATGACTCTCAAGGAGTTCCAGGAGAAATATCCTAACCTCAACTTCGAGGCAATGTGTAATGCAGAGGGTATCAAGAGCGAGTATATCCAGGAGATGATCGTAGGTCAGCCTGACTTCCTTGCTGGTCTCGACAAGATTACTGCAGCCGAGAATGACAATACGCTCAGAGCCTTGATGGAGTGGGATGTCATCCAGAGTTCATCTTCTTATCTTACAGATGAGATCCGTGAGGCTAACTTTGATTTCTTCGGTAAGACAATGAGTGGCCGTAAGGAGGATTATCCTCTCTGGAAACGTGCTACCAGTCAGGTAGAAGCTCAGTTGGGCGAACCTCTCGGTCGTATGTACTGCAAGCGCTACTTCCCAGAGTCTTCCAAGAAGATCATGTTGGAATTGGTAAAAAATCTTCAGGTAAGTCTCGGTCAGCGTATCGATGCACAGACCTGGATGAGCGATACTACCAAGGCAGCAGCTCACGAAAAGCTCGACAAGTTCTATGTGAAGATCGGTTACCCTAACAAGTGGACAGACTATAGCAGTCTTCAAATCGATCCATCTAAGAGTTTCTATGAGAACGTGATGGCATGCCGCAAGTTTGCTCACGACAAGCATATCAATGACAAGGCAGGAAAGCCAGTGGATCGTGACGAGTGGTACATGACTCCACAGACAGTCAATGCTTATTATAACCCAACAACCAATGAGATTACCTTCCCAGCAGGTATCCTCCAGTATCCATTCTTCGATCCGAAGGCTGATGCAGCATTCAACTATGGTGCTATCGGTGTGGTGATTGGACATGAGATGACTCACGGATTTGACGACCAAGGAAGACAGTATGATTCAGATGGTAATATGCATGACTGGTGGACAGCCAATGATGCAGAGGGCTTCAACAAGCGTGCTGATCAGTATGCTGCATTCTTCAGCAATATCAAGGTATTGCCTGATTTGAATGCCAATGGTCGATTCACTTTGGGTGAGAACTTGGCAGACCACGGAGGTCTGATGGTTTCTTTCAATGCATTTAAGAATGCAACTGCAAAGAAAAAGCTCAAGGAGAAGGATGGTTTCACACCAGAACAGCGTTTCTTCCTTGCTTATGCTGGCGTATGGGGTCAGAACATCACAGAGCAGGAAATCCGCAACCGCGTAAAGAGCGATCCTCATTCATTGGGTGAATGGCGAGTAAATGGCGCTCTTCCTCACATCAATGCCTGGTATGAGGCATTTGGTGTCAAGAAGGGAGACAAAATGTATATCCCAGAGTCAGAGAGATTGGATCTCTGGTAAAGAAATGATGATCCATACCTCTATTTCAGGTTTAAATATTCTTAGGGGTATAGGTCAGTTCTTTTTTAGATACAGCTATAGGAAAATGTGTTGAACAGTTGTTCAACACATTTTCTGTTTTATAAAAAAAATCCTCTTTTTTTTCGCTAAGTCAGATTTTTACAGTAACTTTGCAGAAAAATACAAAGAAAGGATAAAAAATGCCATTAAGATTACCAGATAAATTGCCAGCCATCGAGTTGCTGAAGCATGAGAATATCTTTGTGATGGACGAGAGCCGGGCTCACAGCCAGGAAATCCGTCCACTTAAAATCGTGGTTCTCAACCTGATGCCGCTGAAGATAACTACAGAGACCGACCTCGTGCGACTGTTGTCCAATACGCCTTTGCAGCTTGAGGTCTATTTCATGAAACTCAAGAGTCATACCCCTAAGAATACTCCTATCGAGCACATGATGATGTTCTATAAGGATTTTTCAGAACTCTCCAAGCAGAAGTTTGATGGTATGATTGTTACGGGTGCTCCGATCGAGACGATGGCATACGAGGATGTTGAGTATTGGCCGGAAATCATGCAGATTTTCGATTGGGCACGTACTCATGTCACTTCTACGCTCTATATCTGCTGGGGCGCACAGGCAGGACTTTATCATTTCTATGGCGTTCCGAAATATCCGTTGGAGAAGAAGATGTTCGGTATCTTCCAGCAGAAACCGCTGGATATGTCACAGCCTATCTTCAGAGGCTTTGATGATGTCTTTGCCATGCCTCACAGCCGTCATACAGAAGTGAGACGAGAGGATATTGAGAAGGTACCAGGACTTGACATTATTGCAGAATCTCCTGAAAGCGGTGTGAGCATCGTGATGGCAAGAGGGGGCCGTGAGTTCTTTGTAACCGGTCATCTTGAATATGCGCCAAATACACTCGATAAAGAGTATAAGCGCGATATGGGCAAGCGCAATGATGTGGAATTGCCAAAGAATTATTATTATCACGACGATCCTAACGAGGCTCCATTGGTTACATGGCGTGCACATGCCAATCTCTTCTATAGCAACTGGATCAACTATTATGTTTACCAGGAGACTCCTTATAATATTGACGATATTCAGTAAGATATGAGAACATTGGAAGTATTGGCTCCTGCCAAAAATTTAGAATGCGGTATAGCTGCCATTGATCATGGAGCAGATGCCGTCTATATCGGTGCTCCACGCTTCGGTGCACGAGCTGCTGCCGGCAACTCTATCGAGGATATCAAGCAACTCTGTGATTACGCCCATCAGTTTGGTGCCAAGGTTCACGTTACCGTCAATACCATCATCTATGATTCGGAATTGGAAGATACGCTCAAGATGATTTCCCAGTTGGATGAGATTGGTGTTGATGCACTCTTGCTGCAGGATATGGGACTCCTCTGGGACTGTCTCTTATACACATCTGACGCTGCCGACGATACTC
>CAMBBY010000247.1 GCA_945863825.1 uncultured Prevotella sp.
GGAGTAAGGGCAATCTTTGGAAGAAAAATCTGTTGTAAACGTAGATAGTGACTTCTGGAAATGTTTTTGACCTAAAATGACCATGACCAAATGACCGCTTTTTCATCTCTTCGAAAAAAGCTTGTTCCCCTAAAGGAAAAAAGTTGGTCTTAATAGACGACCCACCTTGGTCTTAATAGACGATAGGCGCCGGTCATCAATAACGACCCAAATAAGGGTCCCCGGTCATTTGGTCATGGTCATTTTTGGTCAAAATCATTTCGGGTTTTAGCTATTCCACATCTTCTTGGGGAAATATTCCACACTTTTTCCACACTTTCCACACTTCCACACATCTTATTTTTGGAGTAAAAACGGATAACACGCTATCTATCAATTACTTACAATTTTCTTCATATTTTTGGCACGGCTATTGTGATATATTTAAGCGAAGACGCAAACGAACTGAATGTTCCTCAAAAAGACAGGAAATTCCACAAAGAGAAAGGAAAATTCCACAAAAAAGGGGACGGAAAGTACATAAGGCGCTTCACAAAAGAGAAATAAATAAAATAATATATTCACAAATTAAAAACATAACAATTATGAAGAAATTAGTATTTGCAGCTATCGCAGCATTGGTAATGGTATCAGTTAGCAACGTGTTCGCCTCTAACAAGATGGCAAGTGTATCATGCGTAGCTCCAGTTGACACAGTCGCTCCAGCAGACACAACTGCAACTCCAGCAGAGAATACTGCTCAGGATTCTACAGCAGCTACACCAGTTGAATCTACAGACTCAGCAGCTACCGCAGAATAACATCACCTTCAAAAAACAGTAAATAATTACACGTCGCTTTCAATCGGGCAGGAGATAAAAGGCTATCATGGCTTTGTTCTCCTGTTTTTTTGTATTTGGGGGTATCGATGTGGCTCCTTTTTCTCGTATTTCCTTGTTTTTCCTTCACTTTTAGATGGTAAATCAGATTTTTTAAGCTAACTTTGCATCTAAGAAAAGATTTTTTATCATGCAAAAAAATAATGTCCCTTTAAAAGTTGCTATCGGCTATACAGCTACTGCCATTGTCCTCATCATGGCAATGGTGCTCGTATATAGCAATACCAAGTCTATCTACGATATCAACCAGGCTTCCCGCGAATATATTCAGAAGCAGGATGTGGCAGATAGTACGATGACTCGACTGCTCAAGGAAGAACAGAATAATCTCAAGCAACTCTCGGAGGCTTTGGCAGGTAAGTCAAGCAAAGGCTATCTGCACGCCAAGGTGGACAGTCTCAGCAAGGGCAAGGACTCCATTGTGGTAGAAAAGAAAGCCCCGCAGACTCACGAGGCTAAACACACTACGGTAGAAGTGCTGAAAACCCGAAGAGGATTCTTCCGACGCCTTGCCGACGCTTTCAAGAAAGAACATGCTGAAACCATCAGCGTAAAGAGAGATACGAATCTGGCGGTGGTGGATTCTGTAGCCACGCCTATCAATGTGGCAGAGAATGTGGCCAACATTCTGGAAGATATTGAGAAAAAAGAGAAGAAGGTCTCTACTCATCATAGCGAAGCCGTGAATAAGGAGATGGAGGATCTGCAGCTTGTCAATGCGCAACTTGCCCTGCGTTCTGCCAAGAAGTTGAATGAGGCGCACCAGAAAGAGCGCACTTCCATGCAACATGCCATCAACAAGGCGATGGAAGCACGCCAGCAGTTGATATGGCAGATTGCCTTCCTTGCCATCATCGCCATCATTGCTGCCATCATCCTGCTCTGGTACATCTACCAGGACACCAAGAAGGAGCGTGTCTATAGGGAAAACCTGGAGAATGCCAACGAGGAAATCCAGCGCATCATGCGACAGAGGGAAAGACTCCTCCTTACCATCACCCACGACATCAAGGCACCTGCTGCCTCCATCTCCGGGTTTATCGATCTGATGAAAGAGTATGTGAGCGATCCTAAGGGAACTTCATGTCTTAGCAATATCAAAAACTCAGCCAGTCATCTTTCCCAACTGGTGGCTTCCCTTCTCGATTATCATCAGTTGGAAAACGGGCTCATGCAACTGAACCCTGTCAATTTCTCGCCAGAACAGTTGGTGAAACTAAGTGTGGAAGGGCTCAGACTACAGGCGGAAAAAAAAGGGTTAGTAATCTCCTGCGAGTTCCAGAATGCAGATAAGGACAATATCTGGGGAAAAATATTCAGAGGTGATGACTTCCGCATCCGACAGGTGCTGGACAACCTGGTGAGCAATGCCATCAAATATACAGACCAGGGAAGCGTACATATCATGGCTTCTATCCGACAGGCGAGAAATGAATACAACATCATCATCGACGAGCATACTTATGAACTCACTCTACAGGTGAAAGATACGGGAAAGGGAATGACCTCGGAGGAAAAACAGAAGGTTTTCCAGGCATTCACCAGACTCAAAGGTGCACAGGGCATTGAGGGCACAGGACTGGGTCTGTCTATCACCCGCGAACTGGTAGCCTTGCTCGGCGGAAAGATTCAGCTCGAATCTGCAGTGGGCAAAGGTTCTACCTTCACCGTTTCCTTCCCTATTCTATTGCAGCAACAGACTGACGCAGAAGAAGAAACTGAAAGAGGAACAGAAGATAATGGAATAGGTGGAACAGAAGAAATAGGAGGAATTGAAGGAGAAACAAGATTATCTAAAGGAAAAGACACGCAGAAAACGAAGCGGAATTTCGCCAACCACAAGATTCTCATTCTGGACGACGATGCTCTGCAGCTGCAACTGCTGCAAGAGATGTTGCGCCGTCTGGTAGGTGATACGTGGAAGGTAATCACTTGCCATCATGTGACGGAAGCCCTTACGGCACTTCACAATGAGCAACCTGCGGTGATGATGATGGACATCGAAATGCCAGAAATGAATGGTATGGAGATGATTAAGCACATCAATCACAGTCAGATGCTGGTGATTGCCATGACTGCGCATGATACAAGTATCAAATCGAAATTGCATGAAGCAGGTTTTGACGATTGTCTCTTCAAGCCTTTCTCTATGGAGAAACTGGAAGAAATCTTGGGAGTAGAAAGAATTGATTCTCAAAAGGAGCAAATAGTAGAAAAAGAAAAATCGACTTTCCCTGCCCGTTTCAAGCCACTGTTGGCTTTCGCTGAAGATGACGAAGACGCTGCTGCTGAAATCATCAGCACCGTAAAGCAGGAGCTGGAAGGTCATTTCAGAAAAATGCAGGATGCACTTTCTCAAGAAACTCTACCTTGCGAAGACATCGGAAAGGCTGCTCATAAGTTGCTGCCTATCGCTTCCATGATACAGATGGAGAGCCTGGAACTGGTGCAGGCTTTGGCTCCTGAACATATCAACGAGGTAGAGACAGAAAAAATCCGAGAATATCTCGCTACCATCGTCGATGAACTGCGAAATATCCTCGGAGAACTATCATCAGGGGCTATTTCTTGAATACGCCTCTGATGAGAAACCAGGCATGAGCCAACAAGGTGGGCAGCAGACCATAATGGTGTTTCGTCACCTGAAAGCGTTCTTTCAGGGAATCCTTATGATTCTGCACCGACATTCCACCATCCAGATAATTGGTGATGACTGCCCCTACGTTACGCAAAGGCAACTTATGGGCTTTGGATGCTTTCATCATGCGGATGCACCAATCTACATCGGCAGAAAAGCGGTAATCCAAATCATAGTGCTCACTCTTGGCAATATCCGTGCGGGCATAAAAAGACTGATGGCAGACTAACATTCCCCAAATGAAAGAACGCCAAGTCAACTTCTTGGGTGGAGAAAGACGGCGATGACGCAGAAAGCGACCGTCCATATTCACGATGTCCGTATCTCCATAAAGGACACCCGGCAGGACTTCCCCCTCGCCTACACAACCTTCCACGTATTCCAACGTATCGGCGGAAGGAAAAACATCTCCTGCATTCAGAAACACGAGATAGTCACCAGTAGCACGGTCAATGCCCTTATTCCTGTCTCTTATACACATCTCCGAGCCCACGAGACTAAGGCGAATCT
>CAMBBY010000248.1 GCA_945863825.1 uncultured Prevotella sp.
ATTCGCCTTAGTCTCGTGGGCTCGGAGATGTGTATAAGAGACAGATGGTATTATGATCAATATAACCAAAAGAAGCGCGATAGTTGCTCTGTGGATTTCCACCACTGAAAGCCAGATAATGGTTTTGGATATTTCCTGTTCGAATGATAGCCTTTCGGAAGTTGGTATCATATCCCTTGTCATTATATTCCAATCCCAACTTCTGTGCAGCCGCAATATATTCAGCAGCATTGAGCATCTCCATACTTTTATACATAGCTTCGATGCCATAGCTACCCTCATAAGAGATCTGAAATCCCTTACCTGTACCCTTTTTGGTTTTCACCTGAATAACACCCGAAGCACCGCGCGAACCATAAAGTGCTGTTTCGCTGGCATTTTTCAGAACCGTAAAACTTTCTATATCCGCAGGATAAATTGTTGCAAGTGTAGCCACATCAGAGGTTACGCCATCAATAATAACAAGTGGTTCGTTACCTCCCATAATGGAAGTAGTACCTCTAACACGTACAGCGTTCAACATGGCGATACGGTCAAGTCCATTGGTTGTGACATTGACACCGGCTGTCTGTCCACTCAATGCATCGAGGGCATTGTGAAGTACGCCTTTCTTCAGGAGTTCAGGTTCCACCACGCTCACCGATCCCGACAGGCGTAAAGAGTCCAACCTCTCCATATTTACAAATTGGGCATGAATGGATTGGGGCAATAAAATCAGCGCTCCTACACCATAAAATATGAGTTTAAATTTCTGTTTCATAACCATATCTGCACTTTTGTTTAGGTTAATTCCATATTGGTTGCAAATATAATCAAAAATAGTGATAAACGCACAAAATCTTATAAAAACTTACGAAAAATTTTCAGGAAATAGAATCTGACTGGGAACTTGTATCAAGAACGCTCATACCGCTTGTTCTCCCATCTTACATGCAGATGAGAGAGTGCCACGATGAAGGCATTGACGAGCATGAATATGAAACATGCAAACTGAAAAAGATATAATGAATTCATACGCTTCTTTGCAACTTAAAGATGCAAATCATTACGCTTTCAACTTAAACGAGTTTTCTATACTCATTATTTCATCGCTGAAAGTTGCATCGATTTTCAATCGCTCCTCCACTTTTGAACAACTGTGAATCACAGTACTATGATCTCTGTTTCCTACAAGCTTACCTATGCGTGAAGCAGGCATTTTGGTATATTTCTGTGCCAGATACATCGTCACCTGTCTTGCCACCACATAATCACGCTTACGGCTCTTACTGTTCACGGCAGCTGTAGTCACATTATAATGAGTACAAACCTTCTCTACGATATCATCTATCGTCAAAGGCTTGTCATCCACCTTCACGGCTCTCTTGATAACGCGTTCTGCCAAGCGGATATCAATATTGCTGTTATACACAATGCTATAAGCCAGCAAACCATTGATGGCACCCTGCAAATCACGCACACTGCCATTACAGGTTTGAGCAATGAAACTAACAACCTCCTTGGAGATTTTCAAGCCATCACGACGTATCTTATTGCTCAAGATATCCACACAGAGCTGCTCGTTCGGTTTTTCCAATTCACATACCAAACCACAAGAGAAACGCGTCAGAAGGCGATCTGGTACATCTTTCAAATCTACCGGAGGACGGTCACTTGCCAATATGATGCGCTTACCATTACGGAAGAGATGATTGAAGATATGGAAAAACGTATTCAATGTCTTTGCCTTGCCTGCCCAATCCTGAATATCATCAACGATCAGCATATCGATAGACTGATAGAAATTGATGAAATCATTGCTTGAATTGTGCAGAATAGCATCTGTATATTGCGTCTGAAAGAGACGGGCACTCACATAGAGCACGCGCTTTTGCGGATACATCTGCTTAGCCTTAACACCAATGGCATTGACCAAATGTGTCTTACCGCTACCAGACGGACCATAGATAAACATCGGATTAAACTGACTTGTATTAGGATGTTCTGCAATAGACAATCCCACAGAACGTGGAAGCTTATTACTTTCACCCTCCATGTAATTATTGAATGTCAACTTAGGATCAAGTTGGGTATCAATATCATCCATTTGAGATTCTCCTGCTGCAGCAGTCTCGCTTCCTGCCTGAGCCTGATGACTCTTAGGACTCAAGTCATTAGCATCATCAGGATCTAAAGGCAAAGGTGTAGTACCACCTGGAGCATCCTTGACTACCACAACACGATAAGTCAGACGAATACCTTCACCAAAATTCTGATGCAATACCTTGCTCAGTAAGCCCACGAAGTTTGCTTCCAAATACTCATAGAAGAAAGTACTCGGAACTCTAACCAGCAAAGTTTTCGTAGCCGGCTTATACGACTCGAAAACAATGGGTTTAAACCACGTATTGAAATGTTGCTCAGAGACATGCTGACGGATAAGCGTAAGACAATTGTCCCAAAGAGCTTTAGGACTTGCTAACATTATATCGATAATTGCTTTAAATTATTGCTCAAATTAGTGAAAGGCATCCCCAAAACGCCAAATTCACTGCAAAATTATAAAATAAAACGCAGACCACCAAATCTGATAATTTAATTTATTTTAATATAGTCTTATAACCTTTTAATTATCAGACACTTAATTAAGTTATCCACAATTTGCAGCTCTTTGACCTATTTTTAGGGTTAACTCTCTGAAATAGAATAACTTAGAAGCTTTTCAAAGAAAAGTATAGAAAAAGAGTGAAACAAAATCGTAACACCCTCGAAATAACTCACAAACAATCAGTTCGAAAGTTATTTCGAGGGCGTGAAACATCATATCTGCTTATTTAGACTATTTTTATTTAAGAACAGGCGGCTTTTTAAAGACATTCGCCTCTATTACTTGTCTTTTCTACCAAAAACAGAGAAGTGAACATAGCGCTTAGGATGCTGTTTCAAATCGATAACTAAAGAATCAGCATGGCGCATGGTCGAATTCATATTATCATAAAGCTGGGTATCATTCATCAGCAAGCCGAGAGTACCCTTGTTGCTGTTCAATTTTTCAGTAAATGCCTGTGTATTCTCCAATGTCTTGTTGACACGATCCAGCGTACCCTGTACATCCAAAGATGCCAGATTGGAAGTCAACTTATTCGTATTATCCAAAACGCCATTGGCACGATTGACCATACCAGGAACCTGCTTGTTGAGACCTGCCATCAACGTATTCAACTCACGGGTAGAAACCGTAAGATGGGCCGTAATGGTTTGCACATTATGCAAAGAAGCAGCCAATGCAGGATCTGCCAAGAGCGCATTCAAGCTACCCAAGATAGAATCCAGTTTAGGAAGCATCTTCTCGATAGTAGGAACCATAGCCGAAACCTTGCCCAAAGCGCCCTCATTGACAGCTCCAGGTATAATGCCACCAGCCTCAATACGTTCACGAGGATTATTAGCCAACAAGATATTCACTTGCAAATTACCCATCAGGTCTTTCACAATTTCAGCCTGACTTCCCTTTGGAATGCGCAGATTTTTATCAATATCAGCCTTTACCTTGATAGGCCCAGACTGAGTATAGTCAAAATCCACAGCATCAACAGTTCCTACCTTATAACCATCAGCATAAATTGGCGTTGAAGCACCCAGTCCCTGGATGTCGGAAAACGTCATATAATAATAGTTATTGGAAGAAAACAGATTGATTCCCTTCAGAAAATTAATTCCGAAGTACATAATCAAAATACCTACAATAGCCACAAGAGCTATTTTTATTTCCCTGGTAATTTTCATTCTCCTTTATTTTTTATTCTGTTTAAATTCTCGAATTGCCTGATTCACGTCGTACTGCTGTCCATCCTTAAAGGCGATGATAAATGCCTCAGGAAACTTATCCAACAAGGATTTACGAAGTCGGAAAATCTCATTATAATTAGCAGAAGAACCTATCGTGTATTTCACCATACCACCCTCCTGATAACTTGCATAACCTGTTTCTCCTTTGAAATGCGCATCACCTGCTCGAAGCACACGGTTGCTC
>CAMBBY010000249.1 GCA_945863825.1 uncultured Prevotella sp.
TACACAAGGAGTATCGTCGGCAGCGTCAGATGTGTATAAGAGACAGCTTATAATTATTATTACAGTTCGTTAATCCACTTGGTTATTGTCTCCAGCACTTCTGGAGCAATAGTTTCTTCTATTTGCTGATATTCCACAACGCTGCCAGTTGAGCAATGTTGGAACAGATGGTTTACACCATCAATCTTCTTTATAGTGTGCTTGCAGTTGGAGAGTCCAGTTTCAAGTATAGTTGTATTGGCGGCGCAGTCCACTTGAGTGTCTTTTGTGCCGTTAAGTGCTAACACTGGGCATTTAATCTTGGACAACTGCTTGCCAGCATCTATAGTTATGAAATGGCGTATGTATGGCGAGTTGGCTTGCTCTAATGATCTTTTTAGGATAGGCTTTAAGTTGTCTGGCACTCCGTCGATGGTTATCTCACTTGTCTTCTTGCCATTGGCAATCTCGTCGAGAATATTTGAAATGGTAGCGAAGTAGGAATCAACCATATCCTTAGGCAAATTTATGGCAGACATAGCTTGGCGGTTCTGCATCACGAGAGTTTCTTTACCAGATATAGCCATGCCAGCGAGCGACACAATGAAGTCGGCTTTGCCTTCAGCTGCAAGCATCATGGCTATTGTGCCGCCCTCGCTATGTCCGAGTATTCCAACCTTGTTGAAACGCTTGCGCAATAAAGGTAGGGCTGATGTGGCATCTTGGAGAAAGTCGTTTGTTGTGAATTGGTAGAAGTCTATATTCTTGTCATTCCATCCACGGTCGTCATAACGTAAGGAAGCAATGCCTTGACGGGCTAATGCATCTGCAATTACGGCAAAGGGTTTATGGTCAAATAGTTCTTCGTCACGGTTCTGCTGTCCGCTCCCAGTAACCATCAGCACTACGGGAGTCTGCTTAGAATAGTTTTGTGGTAGGGTGAGGGTACCGTTGAAAGTGTATCCTGCATTTGTGAAGCTTATGTTCTCTTCCTTATATGGGAACGGAGCAACCGGAGTTTGCGGACGTTTAACTATAAGTTTGCCGGGCTTTAGTGTAAGAGGTATGGGGAAACCATTTTGGGTGTATGTACCTTTAATTTCGCCATTCTCCATTTTTCCCTCAAATGTGGCTCCAATCATGGCAACCGAAACCTTTATTGTACCGTCGTCCTTAATTGTCTTCTCGGCTGGTATTCCTTTAGCACCTTGCGAAGGCGAATCCATGGTGCAGCCGTCGCCAGAGAAGTTGAATACTAAAGGCAACTTAGTTCCCATTATGTTTAGTTCGCCGTTCCATGCTCCTTCCTGTGCATTGGCTGCAAGTGAGGCAAGCGCAATAAGCACTGTGGTGATGATTCTTGTAGCTTTCATAATTGTATTTATTAATTGTATGTATTAATGGATTTTACTCTATGCCGATTGGTTTAGAAGAGGTGGTCCTTCATTCCGCAACACTATTGTAAATTGAACTTTTTAAGTACCTGAGCAACAAAAAGTTGCCCAGGATTTTGCCATGTCGAAGAATTCACTTATCTTAGTGTTGCAAAAATAAACAAGCAAAACTCTGATATGACATGGCAAAGATACAAATTAAATCTGAGAAACTCACTCCTTTTCGCAGAGATTTTCAATGCCACTTTTCTTTTCGGCTTGAATGACCCATTCAAACCTTTTGCAAAGTTACGATTTTTCTATTTTTACTCCAAATATTTAGATGAAAGACAGAGTAGAATGAGCAGTAATGAAGTTTACGAATGAAATGGCTCAGATCTTAATACAATAGCAAAAGAGGTATTGCCCGAAAACACTTTTGGGGAATACCTCTTTTAAACCTAAAACCAACTAACTAATAAAATTATTTGCCTCACCTAAAATCTATTTATTGTATTCTGCTGTAACATCCTTCACTTTATAGTTCTTTCCTTCCTTGGATGCTTCGATTTCAAAGTAAGCCGTACTGGTGAGACCTGTTATATCTACAGTCTGCGGCTTATCTGTACCATTATTGAATATGACATTCACCAACTCGGTTGCATTATCAATGCTGACTTCCTTGTAGTACCATGTCTTACCACCGATGGTCTTTGTTTCTGTCATCTTTTCACCAGGCCACTCAACAGATGCTGTTTTCTTCCATGTATAGCAGTATAATGGATTCCATTTCACAGCATCGGCATTCACATAAACCATAAATTTATATGCCTTGAATTTCTCAATCGTATATTTATGTGTGGCGATATTTCTAACTTCACCATTCACAAGCAATCCAACCTTCAAGGTACAAGTACCATTGATGCTGATTTCCTTACCACTTTCTACAGTTGTGCTCTTTGCAGTAGGGGTAGAGCCGTCCAAGGTATAAACCAATTTAGCTCCCTCTGTCTGGCTGACTGCAGTAAGTGTGGTCTTGAAACCTTCCTCGTATGAGCCAGAAGGCACGTCGGTCCAAGAGGTTTCTGCATCATTAGAGAGGAAATAGGCATAGTGATAACCAGAAAAAATCTTTGTATAGCCTGTTTCTCCTGCATATTTATCAGCATCATTACCTACAGCCACAAGAAGTTTGTGCTTCGTACCAGTCACCTCATTGACATATAAGGTATTCTGGCATTTCTTGTTTGCGTAATTGCTCATATTGGTGATACCAGCATATTTACGAGCAGCAATCATCTCCTTCAATTCAGGCTTGTAATCTCTCCAATGTGGCTGGAAGATACAAGGTGTTCCTGGCATAGCAAGCAAATATGCATTTGCTGCAAGAGTATCTCTTTTCAGAGGGTCGTTCTGTGAATCGGCAGAGCGATACTGGGTATCATGATTCTCGACGAAAGTAACTGCATAACGACGATAATTGGCATCGTGCATAAGATTTTCGTTGCTGTTCAACTTTGTCCAGTTTGGAGCTGCAACAACCTTATTGTCTCTTACTCCGATAGCGTCACGAACATTATAGCGGAACTGGAAGTCGAAGGCTGCGCTTCTTTTGGCTGTCTTGTTTATCCAGTTGATAATAGCTTCGTTTCCATCCCAATATTCGCCAACAGAATATTCTACACCTACGGCATCATTATAGTCGGCAACATGGCTGCCATCGAAACCTTTCACCATATCATAGCGGAAACCAGTGTAACCTAAATCATCCTTCAGATATTTCAGATATGCTTTGATTACCTTCTGCACATTTTCGCTCTTGTGGTCAATGTCACGGCAACCTCCGAAGTCTGTACCTTCATCATTGTTCTGGCTGAGGCTTACACCATCTTTGGCTGCTTGTGTAGCAGTTTCTCCACCATCATCATTCTTGCAGATGTCTGTAGGTTGCATCTGATAGGTCACACCCTTGTATGTTTCAGCAGGGAAATTATACCAACCATCCGTATTACGGTGGTTGACCACTACATCAGCTATTGCGCCTATACCAGCGGCTTTAAACTTGGTAATCAGACTTCTGAGTTCAGCCTCAGATCCGAATGATGAGTTCTGATTGAAATAATAATATGGCATATAGCCCATCACCTGGGTGGCTTCCATACATTTTCCACTTTGTGGAAGCCATACAAGATCAATGTAGCCTTTTAGGTCATCAACTTGCCTGGCTAAGACCTTCCATTGTGATTCATTATAAGAATCCCAGGAAAATCCTTGCAGCATCACACCGCTATAGTCGTTTGCCCAACCTTGTGAAGTGAGATCAGGTTCTGGTTCAGGCTCTGGTTCTGGAGTTGGGGTAGGAGTAGGAGTTGGCTCTGGAATATCAGGGTCGTTGCTACTTGAACAAGCTCCGAGAGTGAGTGCCATTGCGGCGAGGAGGGTGAAATATAATTTCTTCATGTTAATATACTTTTGATTGTTAATCTATTTTTATCGTATAGGTTTGTATTGTTATTACGGTGGCAAAGATACGATATTTTTGATTAGCCTGTATCATTAATTGATGCAAATCAAGTGAATAAACCGTGCAAACGTTTGCACAAATTGTTCATGGCATAAAGTGGAATTACATCTACATGA
>CAMBBY010000250.1 GCA_945863825.1 uncultured Prevotella sp.
CAAGAAGCCTGAGAAGAATTTCTTATCATCATAATTGAAACGGAATTCCTGGCTGAACTGGGTTCCTTTTTCCTTTTCCTCGCAGAGCAGGAGTGGGAGAAAGGTACCGTCTGCATCGAAATGCTCATCGCTGTTGAAGGCTCTGAAACCGGTGATGGAATTGAAAGCCCAATGTTTGCCGAAGTTGTGCTCGATGTTGAGCAGGGCGCCACCTACGTTTCGCTTGATGCCCAACTGCTTGCCGGCTTCCAGGTTGGCAGGACTGTTAGGGTCGCTATTGCCAAAGGCTGGATTGATGCTGTGGAAGGAAGTGCCTGGATAATCATCGTGCTGATAATCGAGTACCACGCCTACAGAAGTATCATCGTTAGCCCACCATTGGGTAGAGTTTCTGAAAGCCAGGGCATTCTTGCCGTTCAGTCTGCCACCTGCCTCGTTCTTGATGAAGCCGTCGCGGGCATCATAGTCGAAGGCAAAGCGGTTGGCAAGCTTGTCCTTGATGATTGGGGTGTTGATGAAACCTGTTACCTGGCGCTGGTTGTAGCTTCCGTAGTTCATGGAGAGTTCGCCCTTGAGTTCGTTTACGGGTTTGTGGCGGATGATGTTGATGCCGCCAATCTCAGCACCTCTTCCAAAGAGGGTTCCCTGAGGCCCCTTTACTACTTCCAGTCGCTCCAGGTCGAAAAGTTCTACGGCAGAAGAGCGGCTTCGGGAAGTTGAAACGCCATCCATAAACACGGAAACTCTTGGCTGGGAATAAGCCTCGCCGCCATCAGAAGTCACACCACGAATTACGTAGCCGGGGTTGTTAGGGCTCTGCAGCTGAATCTGAACGCCCGGGGTAAACTGAGCCACGTCGTCCATCTGGTGGAGGTTGAGTTTCTCCATCACGCTACCGGTTACGGCGCTTACAGCCACAGGAATCTCCAGGCTGCTCTGCTTCTTCTTCTGGGTAGTAACGATTACCTCGCCCAGGGCTTGTGTGTTTTCCTTCATCACCACCTTCATGTTGTTGTCGTCAGCATCTTTGGTGATGGTGTTGTAACCTATATAAGTAAAGGTGAGCTTGTCGCCATCGTTCACGTTGACGTGGAACTCGCCATTCAAGTCAGTCTGTACATTCGTGTTGCCGCAGCGAACTACCACGCCCGGCAAAGCTTCGCCCTGTTCGTTGGTCACCTTACCGCTTACGGCATTCACGCCCAATGCTTTAGAATTAGTTTTGTTACCTTCTGGAGTGTTGTCGGCTTTCGCCTCTAGACATGTGGCACCCTGCACGAGCAGGGAAGCCATCAATACAATCTTTAATTTGTTCATAACCTATTTATTATCTTGCATAATTTTTTTTCGGGTGCAAAAGTAGAATGATTTTGTTACATCACGGTTTCTTTCGGGTGAAGAAAAGATGAAGTTAAAACCGGTATTTCTTCTTCACTCTTCTTTCACCTCTTTGTAACACGATAGCAACATCCTTTAAATACCTTTGCAGCGGTAAAAAGTATTACAGTAATTTTAAAGAAAGAAATGAATAAGGTATTTAGTTTTATTGCGATGTCATTCCTGGGATGCGGAATGGTTTCTGCCCAGCAGGTGAATGCATCAGGCGTTGAGCGCCCTAAACTGGTAGTGGGTATTGTGGTTGACCAGATGCGATGGGATTATCTCTATCGCTATCAGAAGCGCTATGGAGAAGGAGGATTCAAGCGGTTGCTCAACGAGGGATTCTCTTGCGAAAACACCCGAATTCCGTATGTTCCATCGGTTACAGCCGTCGGTCATACTTGTCTCTATACCGGTAGTGTGCCTTCTATCCACGGAATCGCCGGAAACAATTTTGTGAAGAATGGCAAGAAGGTGTATTGCACGGATGATGAAACCGTGAAACCGGTGGGTTCCAGCAGTAAGGAGGGCTTGATGTCGCCTAGAAACCTTTGGGTTACGACTCTTGGCGATGAGATGAAGATTGCATCCAACGGCAGAGCCAAGGTGGTGGGTGTGGCTTTAAAAGACCGTGCTTCCATCCTTCCTGCCGGACATAATCCAAATGGTGCCTACTGGTTTGATGATGAGAGCGGCAAGTTCATCACCAGTTCTTATTATATGAACCTGTTGCCAAAGTGGGTGGATGCTTTCAACAACCAGCATCTGCCAGAGCGTTATCTTTCGGAAAAATGGAGCACGCTCTATCCTAAGAATACTTACATCGAGAGTACGGAAGATGAGAATGAGTATGAGGATGGAATCCGCAAGGGTGTGAAGGCTACGCTGCCGCTCAATCTCCCAGCCCTTTATAAGAAATATGGTTACAGCATAATCCGCAAGACTCCTTTCGGCAATTCGCTGACGATAGATTTGGCGAAGGCTGCGATAGACGGAGAGCAGTTGGGTGCTGATGATGAAACCGACTTGCTGGCGGTAAGCTGCTCCAGCACCGATTATATCGGTCATCAGGTGGGAACCCACGCCGTAGAAACTGAGGATACTTATCTGCGCCTTGACAAGGCGATTGCCGATTTTCTTTCTTATCTCGATGAGAAGGTGGGCAAGGGCAACTATCTGGTTTTCCTGAGTGCCGATCATGGAGCGATGAACAACGCCCGTTTCCTGCAAGACCGCCGCATTCCTGCGGGCAGTTGGGATGGTGATGCGATGGCTAAGAAGCTGAATCAAACCCTGGCTCAGGAGTATCCTAACGTGGGTGATTTGGTGAAGACCGTGATGAACTATCAGGTGTTTTTCAATCGCAACATCATCAAGGAAAACAAGTTGGATTTCGCCAAGATCAAGCAGAGTGTGGTGGATGTTTTGAAGGAAGACAGCTGCGTGCAGTACGCCTGCGATATGGAGAAGACGATGACAGAGAGCATTCCTGAGGATGTGAAGTTCCGCATTGTGAATGGTTACAACCGTGAGCGTAGCGGTGATGTGGCCATCGTGTTGAAGCCGAATTACTATGCCCACGGCATGAAGGGAACCGACCATGGCGAGTGGAATCCATACGACACCCATATTCCGCTGGTTTTCATGGGTTGGGGAATCCAGCACGGTGTAACCACCAGACAGACATTCATGACCGATATTGTGCCAACCATCGCCGCCCTGCTTCATGTTCAGGCGCCAAATGGCTGCGTAGGTCAGCCGATATTCTAGTTTTTAACCCTATCTTCATTTTTCTCTAACATCTTTGAAATATGAAACTTATACCTTTGCACTCGGAAAGGGGCGATGATCTGCATCTGCCGCTTCGCCAGCAAAATATCAGATGTTTAAAGATGTATAAAGAAAAATGAAGGTAATTTTTGTAATTCAAGGATAGGGTAGAGGTCATCTCACCCAGGCGTTGGCGCTTAAGCAGATGCTTCTGCACGAGGGTCATGAAGTAGTGAAAGTTTTAGTGGGCAAGAGCAAGAACAGGGTGATTCCTGAGTTCTTCATGAATCAGATAGGTACTCCTATCGAGGTTTTCGACAGTCCTAATTTCTTGCCGTCTAAGGACAACCGTAAGTTCAATCTGTTGCGCTCCCTGACTTACAACATGCTTCTTACTCCGAGCTATCTTTCCAGTATCCATTTGATACGAAAGAATATCCAGGAGAGCGGAGCCGACATCATCATCAATTTCTACGAGGTGTTGTGTGGCATTACCTGTTCCCTTTTCCGTTTCGGAATCCCAGAGGTTTGCATCGGTCATCAGTACCTCTTCCTCCATCCCTCTTTCCAGATGCCTGGAAAGTATTCCGTACCAGAATCCTTATTGAAATTCTTTACCCGTATCACCTGTATGGGAGCCACAGCCAAGTTGGCGCTCTCCATCCGTGACTATGAGGATGATCCTGTGCACGGCATCAAGGTAGTTCCACCGTTGCTCCGTCAGGAAGCCAAGACCATCATCCGCCACCATGGCGACTACATCATGGGCTATATGCTGAATGCCGGATTTGCCGAGGATGTGAAGGCGTGGCACGAGAAGCATCCCCATACCC
>CAMBBY010000251.1 GCA_945863825.1 uncultured Prevotella sp.
AGACAGGGGTTGTACCGCGCACGATACTGTCGTCGATGATAACGAGATTATCCACATTCGGCTCGATGCTTCCGTAGGTTACATCATACACGTGGCTCGCCAGGTCGTTACGGCTGTTGCCCTCGGTGATGAAGGTACGGAGCTTGATATCCTTCCATGCTATCTTCTCTGAGCGGACAAAATCGCCGAGAATATCGTATAATTCTTCCTTAGATGGAATATGGTCGAGGTTGGCAATCTGCTCAATCTTGCTTTCGTTGAGATACTTCTTGAAACCGCTCAACATACCATAGTAAGCCACCTCGGCTGTATTCGGAATATAGCTGAACACGGTGTGATCTACATCGTAATCCACTGCCTTCAGGATAGGCTGGGTCAACTGCTCGCCCAACTGCTTGCGCTCCTGGTAGATATCCTTATCGGAACCACGACTGAAGTAGATGCGCTCGAATGAGCAGGCAGAATCACCCTTCTGTTCCATGATGCGCTCGATGCTGCACTCGCCATTCTTCGTCACGAGAAGTGCCGTGCCCGGCATCAGCTCCTGCACATCCTCTGCCTCCAGGTCGAAAGTGGTCTGAAGCACAGGACGCTCACTGGCTACTACCACGATTTCATCGTTCTTGTAGTAGAAAGCAGGACGGATGCCCCAAGGGTCGCGCATGGAGAACATCTCTCCCGAACCGGTGATACCGCAAACCACATAACCGCCGTCGAAATCCTTCATCGTGGTCTTGAGCACATTGCTCATCTTCACGTGGTCCTCGATGTAGTTGGTGATGTCGGTGTTCTGCATCTCCATCGCCTTAGCAGCCACGAAGTTGCGCTCCACCTCTCTGTCCAGGCGGTGACCCATCAGTTCGAGCATGATGTAAGTGTCGCTGTAGATACGTGGACTCTGACCCTGCTTGGTCAGTTCCTCGAAGATTTCATCTACGTTGGTCATGTTAAAGTTTCCACAGAGGCAGAGGTTCTTCGCCTTCCAATTGTTACGGCGAAGGAAAGGATGAACATACTGAATGCCACTCTTGCCAGTAGTACTGTAGCGCAGATGTCCCATATAGAGTTCGCCGGCAAAAGGAAGTTCTTCCTTAGCGAACTTGGCATCAGCCAACTGCTCTGGAGTCAGATTCTTGAAGTTGGCATTCGCTTTACCAAAAATCTCGGTAACGGCATTCTTACCTTCAGCACGCTCACGGAACATATACTCATGTCCAGGTTTGCCACCAAGCTTGACACAAGCCATACCAGCACCTTCCTGGCCACGGTTGTGCTGCTTCTCCATCATCAGATAGAGCTTGTTGAGGGCATACATCCAAGTGCCATACTTCTGCTGGTAATATTCTAACGGTTTGAGTAGCCTGATCATGGCCACACCACATTCATGTTTTAATGGTTCC
This sequence comes from uncultured Prevotella sp., assembly GCA_945863825.1. Classification (GTDB taxonomy): domain Bacteria; phylum Bacteroidota; class Bacteroidia; order Bacteroidales; family Bacteroidaceae; genus Prevotella. The sequence continues at coordinate 1,401 of CAMBBY010000251.1, forward strand.
ATCTCACTATTATCCTTTATCTTATTAGTTAAATTTGAATATTCATTTATGAGGACTGAGGAAATAAATCCATTTTAGCGTCCCCCTCTAAAAAAAGGGAAACGTCAAAAAATGACGATTCCCTTTATATATTATTCAACGGTAACAGACTTGGCCAAGTTTCTTGGTTGGTCAACATCCTTACCCTTACATACAGCAACATGATAAGCTAATAACTGCAAAGGAATGGTAGCCAATAATGGCTCCAAGCACTCCAATGTCTCAGGAAGTTCTATCACTTCGTCAGCTATCTTAGAGATAGTTTCATCGCCCTTGCTAACAATAGCAATGACACGTCCCTTACGGGCTTTGATCTCCTGGATATTAGACAAGACCTTCTCATACATGAAGTTATGGGTGGCAATGACAACCACCGGCATATCACTGTCAATCAGAGCAATAGGTCCATGCTTCATCTCAGCAGCAGGATAACCCTCTGCATGAATATAACTGATTTCCTTCAACTTCAATGCACCTTCCAAGGCTACTGGATATTGGAAACCTCTACCCAAGTAGATGAAATTACGGGCATAAGTGAAAGTACGGCTCAAATCAGCAATCTTATTATTCAACTTCAAAACCTCCTTCATCTTTGAAGGGATGTTCCAAAGCTGTTCTGTAATCTTCTGGTAATCCACATCACTGATAGTACCCTTCTCCTTTCCGATGGCAAGAGCCAGAAGAACGAGAACGGTTACCTGACCGGTAAATGCCTTCGTAGAAGCCACACCGATTTCCGGACCAACATGGATATAAGTACCCGTATTGGTTTCACGTGCAATGCTGCTGCCGATAGAATTACAGATACCATAGATGAATGCACCATTCTCCTTAGCCAACTTAATAGCAGCCAAGGTATCAGCAGTTTCACCACTCTGTGAGATAGCAATCACGACATCATCCTTCGTAACAACAGGATTGCGATAACGGAACTCAGAAGCATATTCCACTTCCACAGGAATACGACAGTAATTCTCAATCATCTGCTTGCCGATAAGTCCTGCATGCCAAGAGGTTCCACAAGCAACAATGATGAAACGCTTGGCATTGAGAAGTTGCTGACGGTGATCGGTGATAGAACTCAGCACCACACCCATTTCAGTCTTAGTATCTGTAGTAGCTTCATTATCATCTGTCATCACACGGGTTTCAACCGTACGACTTACGACACGTCCACGCATACAATTACGCAGACATTCAGGCTGTTCGAAGATTTCCTTCAACATAAAGTGAGGGAAACCACCTTTCTCTATCTGACCGAGGTCGATATCCACAGTCTGGACCTCAGGATTAAGCTTTACATTCTGGATATTAACCACCTGAAGTTCTTCTCCGAGGCGCATCACAGCAATATTGCCATCTTCCAGATAAACCACCTTGTCAGTATATTCGATAATAGGACTGGCATCAGAACCCAGATAGAAATCACCTTCCTTACCGATACCCACTACCAATGGACTTTGCTTGCGGGCAGCGATAATCTGATTAGGATTACGCTTATCAAGCAAAGCAATGGCATAAGCACCGATTACCTGACGGAGAGCCACCTGAACGGCAGTAAGGAGGTCAAGATTTTTCTTAACCTGAATATATTCTATCAACTGAACCAAAACTTCAGTATCAGTATCACTGCGGAAAGTCACACCTTTAGCAATCAGATTCTTCTTAATGGCAGCATAGTTTTCAATGATGCCATTATGAATAATCGCCAAATTCTTGGATGAAGAATAATGTGGGTGAGCATTCACAGAAGAAGGTTCTCCATGAGTTGCCCATCGGGTATGTGCTATACCAACAGAGCCTGTTATATTCTTATCGGAGCAGAAATTCTCCAAATCTGCAACCTTACCTTTTGTCTTATAAACATTCAGTGAGCCATCATCATTGATGAGAGCTACACCTGCAGAATCATAACCTCGATACTCCAAGCGTTTCAATCCTTTGATCAAAACAGGATAAGCATCTTGTTTTCCTAAATACCCAACTATACCACACATAATAAAAATAATAATTCAAAATTAAGCCTTCCTTATTTGCACAAGCTAACAGTAAGTGTCGCCAAGGATATAATCGACGACACCAAGCCAATCCAGAATGTAACCGAGTTACTCAAGCCAGCTGTACCTTTCTTCGCTCCATTAGGTTCAACATACACGATGTCGTTCTGCTGCAAATAGAAATATGGAGAGTTAATCAAATTGGCATCTGTCATGTCCAAACGATGTGCTTCCTTACGACCTGTAGCATCCTCACGAATAAGCAAGATATTCTTACGCTTACCCTGCAAACCCATGTCACCACTCTGCGCCAAAGCCTCTACGATACTGATTTTCTCATTAGGCACTGTTACGACGCCAGGGCTACCTACCTCACCTGTCACTACAACACGGAAGCTAGACATTCTAACTGTGACCAAAGGCAACTCGCTCTCTTTGAAATAGGGCTGAATCTTAGACCTTACCAAATTCTCACACTCTCTTGCAGCTGTCTCTTATACACATCTGACGCTGCCGACGATACTCCTTGTG
>CAMBBY010000252.1 GCA_945863825.1 uncultured Prevotella sp.
GATTCGCCTTAGTCTCGTGGGCTCGGAGATGTGTATAAGAGACAGGTACAGCGTTATACAGCCAATGTAAATGCTCTTTACAATATTTCGAAGAAATTGTCTTTCAATGCCATAGCTAATGCTTCCTATCGTAAGCAGCGCGCTCCTGGTACTACTTCACAGTCTGTAAATAATGTGACAGGTGAGGTGTCTCGTGATTTTGATATCAACCCATATTCTTATGCGTTGAACACTTCTCGTACCATGGATCCTAATGAACTCTATGTGCGTAACTATGCTCCGTTCAATATTTTCCGTGAATTGGAAAACAACTATTTGAGTTTGGATGTGGTTGACATGAAATTCCAGGGCGAATTGAAATATAAGCCAATCTCTAAAGTAGAACTCGCAGTATTGGGCGCTTACAAGTATTCTACAACGACCAATGCCGCTACCATTACTGACCAGAGTAATCAGGCTTGGGCCTATCGTGCGATGGATGATGCTACGATGCGTGATGCAAACCCATGGCTGTATACCGATCCAGACAAGGCAAACTCTTTGCCATTCTCTGTATTGGAAAAGGGTGGTTTTTATCGTGAGACCAAATATAAGATGAATAGCTGGGACTTCCGTGCCACAGCTAGCTATAATGATGTATACAACAAAGACCATATCGTGAACTTATTCGGTGGTCTGGAAATCAATTCACTCGACCGTAGCCGTTCTTATTTTAATGGCGTTGGCATGCAGTATGATATGGGTTATCTCCCTGCTTTCAACTATAACTTCTTCAAACAGTTGGAGGAGGAGAATGGTCAATATTATAGTTTGGATAATTCATATCAGCGTGAGGCTTCTTTCTTTGGTACTGCCACCTATTCTTATAAGGGTCGCTACACAATTAATGGTACCATTCGTTATGAGGGTTCCAATAAGTTGGGTAAGAGTCGCTCAGCTCGTTGGTTGCCTACTTGGAACGTGTCTGGAGCATGGAATGCTCATGAGGAGAGTTGGTTTGCTAAGTTAAATCCAGTTCTTTCTCATCTTACATTAAAAGCATCATATTCATTGACAGCTGATCGAGGTCCTGCTTCCGTTTCTAACTCGTTGGTAGTGATACAGAGTTACAACCCTTGGCGTCCATTTGCCGGTGACAAGGAGACTGGACTTGAGATTTATCGCTTGGGTAATGATGATTTGACCTATGAAAAGAAGCATGAGTTGAACCTCGGTTTGGATATGGGCTTTTTGAATAACCGCATTAACGTGACTTTCGATTGGTATCGCCGCAACAATTATGATTTGATTGGTCCTAAGCGTACCATGGGTATTGGTGGTGAGATCTATAAATATGCCAATGTGGCAAGTATGCGTTCACATGGTGAGGAGTTGACTATTTCCACTCGCAACATTGAGACCAAGGATTTTAAATGGAGTACCGACTTTATTTTCTCTCACTCAAAGAATACTGTAACCGACTTGGATTCACGTGCTAACATCATGCAGATGATTACAGGTACCGGTTTCACAATGAATGGCTATCCTGTTCGCTCTTTGTTCTCTATTGATTTCAAGGGATTGAACAAAAAAGGTCTGCCTATCGTTGTGAATCAGGATGGCGAGGAGACAAGCTATGGTGGCGATCTCTACTTCCAGTCAACTACAACAGATTACTTGAAGTATGAAGGTCCAACAGACCCAACCATTAACGGCAGTTTCGGAAACACCTTCTCTTATAAGGGTTTAAAACTGAATGTGTTCATTACATACGCTGCAGGAAATAAAGTACGTCTTGATCCAGCTTTCAGTTCTTCCTACTCAGACATGACTGCCATGCCAAAGGAATTTATAAATCGTTGGACTCAAGCCGGTGATGAAGCTTATACGGATGTGCCTGTCATAGCAGACCAGCGCATGAAGCAGAATGACAATTATATTGGTTATCTTTATAATGCATATAACTATTCTACGGCTCGCGTAGCTAAGGGTGATTTCATTCGCATGAAGGAGATTTCTTTGGCTTATGATTTCCCAGGCAAGTGGATTCAGGCCCTTCGCTTGAACAGCGTTAATTTGAAACTTCAGGCTACTAACTTGTTCTTGATTTATTCAGACAAGAAGTTGCACGGACAGGATCCTGAGTTTTTCAACACTGGTGGTGTGGCAACCCCAATGCCACGTCAGTTTACATTGACATTAAGAGTAGGACTTTAAAGAAAGAGAGATAATTATGAAAAAGAATAAATTATATATAGCATCGGTGGCTTTTGCGGCATTGTCATTGGTCACATCATGCGACAGCTTCCTGGACAAGTTGCCAGATGATCGTGCCGAGGTAAATACCGAGGAAAAGGTGACCTCTCTGCTTGTGTCTGCTTACCCAACTGCAAGCAGCAATCTGATATTGGAATGGAGCTCAGATAATTATGCAGACAATGGAAAGCAGTATAGTACCAATCAGGATATAGAGCAGGTTTATCGTTTTCAGCCACTTACAACTCAAACAAATGATAGCCCAAAGAGTTTGTGGAATGGTTATTATTCTGCAATTGCAGCAGCCAACCAGGCTTTGGCTTCCATTGATGAGATGGGTAATCCGGCATCGCTAAAGGCGCAGAGAGCTGAGGCTTTGCTCTGTCGTGCCTATAGCATGTATCGTCTTGCTACAACTTTCTGTATGACTTATAATCCAGATAATGCAGAGAAGTGCATGGGACTTCCTTATCCAACAAAGCCTGAGACAACTGTAAGCCCTGATTATAAGCGTGGTACGCTGAAGCAACTTTATGAGCAGATTGATGCAGATATTGAGGCTGCCTTGCCTGATGTGAGCGATGATATCTATACCCAGCCTAAGTATCATTTCAATCAGAAGGCTGCGTATGCTTTTGCTGCTCGTTTCAACCTGTACTATATGAACTATGACAAAGTGATAACATATGCTAGCAAGGTGCTTGGAGCAAATCCAACCTCTTTGTTGCGCAACTATGTGCCTTTTATGTCTTTGTCTAATTCAGAGGATATAGAGAATCGGTATATTTCTTCATCAGAGAACGCCAATCTCTTGTTGATGACGGCAGGTAGTAAAATTGGTAGAAATATCAGTGGTAGTGAAGCGCGTTTTTGTCACAATCAAAATGTAGGTAAGTATGAAACGATTTGGGCTAAGATGCCATGGGGAAGTGGATCCAGAGACAATACTCTCTACCAGTCAAACTTGTTGTTTGGCAATAACCGTATTCTTATCTTCCCAAAGATGTTTGAACATTTTGAGTTTACCGACAAGATAAACCAAACTGGATATGTTCATGTTGTAGATGCTGTGTTCACTACTGATGAAACCCTTCTTTGTCGTGCTGAGGCTTATGCCATGAAGAAGGATTATGATAATGCGGTGAAAGATATCAATACTTGGATTGTGTCGCATACTATGACTGCGAATGGTACGGCAAAACGCCCAACAATGACAGTTGAAAGTATCAAGACTTTTATCGAAAGCTTGCCGTATGCACCTGTTACACCAAAATCCAATTTGGAGCATAGCATTCGTAAGACATTCCATCCACAGGGATTCACGGTTGAGGCTGGTACCCAAGAGGATATTTTGCAATTCATCTTACAGATGCGTCGACTGGAGACCCTGTATCAAGGTCTTCGTTTCCTTGACATCAAGCGCTATGGCATTGAGTTCAGCCATGATGTTGACGAAGAGTCTCCTATTGTATTCAAGGCTGGTGACTTGCGAGGTGCGATTCAATTGCCAGATGATGTAATTGAGGCAGGATTACCTGCAAATCCAAGAGAAGAGTCTAACAAATAAAAAATGAGTAAACTATGAAATATATAAAATTATTCATACTGATAGCGTCAGTCTCTCTGTTTGCTGCCTGCTCAGACGATAGTCTTGATTCTAAGAGTATTTTCGATACGCAGAATAAGGACTGTCTCTTATACACATCTCCGAGCCCACGAGACTAAGGCGAA
>CAMBBY010000253.1 GCA_945863825.1 uncultured Prevotella sp.
ACTAGGGTCGATGGTGTTGATACCCAAGTAATTCTGTACAGTTACGCTGCCATCAGTACCCGTTACGATAGCCTGAATATCAGCAGTACCATTGTTACAGTTGGTTACAAACATCTTTACCTTTGCACCGTTCATGGTTGCGAGCCAGGTAGCCCAATCACCCTGTGTTCCGATAGGAGTACAAGCAGCATAACCATTACCCCAACCATAGTTATCGGCACGAACCACAGCGTATTCTGCCAAATCAGCCTTGCGGAGGATGAGCACATAGTTGTTCCAATTGTTTACACCGCTAGAATAGTTGGTGAAGTTGAACTCGAATGTCTCACCAGCAGGAATCTTCATATCATTTGTAAATTCTGTCCACCAGGCAGTAGAGCAATCCTCAGCACCGAGAGAAACCGGAGTAGGAGTAACCGCCTTGACAGCAGACTCAGCCACATTTACTTCTACGGTAGCAGTACGACCGTTTTCTGTAGTGATAGTCACCTCGTGCTTGCCCGCAGTAGCAGGGATTCTTGAGAAAGTCAACTTAGAGTTGTCAATGACACCAGGCTCACCCTCTACGTATGTAGCATAAACCACCATACCTGTTGGGTCGAAAGCCAAAGTATGATTTACTCCATCAACTGCAGCTGAGTTATAATAGTAGTAGTTGGTGCGGGTTGGTGCCTGAGTAACAGTAATAGCCTTGATACCTGCCACTACATTAAACTTAGCATTGGCAACGATAGGAGTAGCCGCATTCTCACCCTTGAATGTCTTGTTATAGATAACGATGAGCGTCTTTTCACCCACCTTATCCATATCATTGATGGCAGAGAAGAGCAGTTCGCTGGCAGGAATCACCTTGGTCACACCCTCTTCGAAGGTAACGGTAGCAGAAACATTCTGCATCGCCTCTTCAAGCGTTGTACCCTTGTCAACCTCGGCAGGAACATTGTTCAACACCATAGAAACCGGAGCCTTATCCTGGGCAGATGTATAACCGCCGATAGGTTCTACGTTGCTCTGCATGAAATCGATGTAAGAGCCCTCAGGTACCAGGAAGCAACGGATGTTGGTATTGCTCTCGTCTGCATTCAGATTAGCAATCTTAGATGGCTGAATGTAGGTCTTGGTAACAGTACCATTGGTAATCTTCACCATGAAAGTATCTACACGGGAACGGTCAACCGTCAATGTTACCTTACCACCCAATTTATCTACACCCTTGTCTTTATCAGTTTCAAAGGTGAGATTACTCTGCACGCAGCTTCTGTCGATATGGTCACCCCACTCAGAGTTACCGCTTGGCTGGTTATCAAAACGGATAGCACCATACTCGGTATAACCTGTTCCGCCACGATCCACATCATTGGTGATGACGAGGGCGAAGTTCTTATAGGTGTTAGTCGCAGAAGGATTGATGTTCAGATTGAACACGGCATTCCACTTCTGGTTGTCTTGAACCACATAATACTTTGAGAATGAAGTCCAAAAGCCTGAAGAGAAATCAGTATTACCTACAGTATAGACATCCTCGTTCATACCCACGAGCACCTCCTCGGTTGAACCCTTTGACTTTTCGATTGAGTCAATCTTTTCAGAAAGCCAATCAGGAGAGTTGACACTAAACATGTCACTTCCCTCGCATCCTGTCAGCGCAGTCAAGCCCATGGCTGCTACGCAGAAGACAGATGCTAATTTATTTAGGTGTTTCATATTGTTATTCTATTTTATATGATCATGAATATTGTTACTTGCTCAAATTTACTACAGGATGAACTGTCCAACCTCTTCCGAAGAAATCAGATGAGTTATCCGTATTCGTATTAGCTGAGTTACCTGTCAGGTTAGGGTTATCATTCAACAAGCCCTGATAGATAGGCAGGAACTCATGACCTGGTACGTATGTATCGTAAGAGCTCTTCACCTCTGAATCAACACCTACTAAAGAGTAACTTACCGGCTCCTTTGCCTTGTATGGAGAACGACGGAAGGTTCCGTGCTCCTTCAACTGAGCCAAACGACCCTGATCATAGAAGAATCCCCAACGGATCAGGTCGTAACCACGACCGTACTCGCAACCGAACTCCTTAGGACGCTCTACATTGGCAATCTGCTCGAAGAGCTTATCCTTGCTATTGAAGTCTGAAAGTTTCAAGTCCTTCAGGTTGGCACGCTCACGAACCTGGTTAATCCAGTCGATAGCCTGCTGTGTAGGACCGTTCACCTCGTTCTCGCACTCTGCTGCACGGAGCAAAACGTCTGAATAACGCATCATGCGGAGGTTGATACCGCAATGAAGACCGGTTGTCACCTTATCATAAAGGTTGGTACGGAAATTGGTCCACTTAGCGATAGGAAGACCACCATAGTTGTTGTTGGTTATGATGGTATCAGAAGCTGTCATCTCGCTCTTGTAAGCTACGTTACCATTCTCAAAACCAACCCAGTCAGTCTCGTATGTACCGATGGTCCAGTAGAGACGTGGATCCAACTTACCTTCCTTGGTACGCTCCTGCTTGAAGAGGTTGTACAACCATGGAGAAGCAGAGAGGTCTGCCCAACCACCGAATCTACCTGGAGCGAAGTTAGACTCTACGGCATGACCCTGTGTAGCATTAGGACTGGTATTAACAGGAGTCCACTCATCATCCACACCCTGTGAACCGTAGTCAAGATACTGGATTTCGAAGAGGCTCTCGGCATTGTTCTCATAAGCAGAACCCTCACGGAAGTTGTCGCCATAGTTGGCCATCAGCTTGTAAGAGCCATACTTCTTGTTCATGATGTCCTTGAGTACGGTGAGCGCATCGCTATACTTATGGCGCTGCATCAGAGTGCGGGCATAGTAACCGGCAGCAGCACCGCAGGTAGCACGTCCCTTTGCCCACTCGCCACCCTCATCACGTGATGGGAGGAGAGTCATTGCCTCTGAGAAGTCCTTCTCTACCTGATCGAGCACATCATCGTAGGTACTGTTCTTGCCATAAAGACCATCCAAAGTAGAATAGTTGGCATAATCAGTAATCAACGCAGGATTCTGATAATATCCTGCCAATGTATAGTATGAATAACCGCGAAGGAAGAGCGCCTGTCCCTTGATTCGCTTCATGCTTTCGCTGAGCGAAGCATCATCGCCTGTGGTACGTGAGAGGATGAAGTTACATACATTAATAGTATAGTAAGCCTCACGCCAAGGCCACATGGAGATTTCATCCGTCACAGGGTCGTTCATGTCATCGAATGGCATGTACCATACCTGTGATGAGTTCCATACCTCATCGCCACGTGTCACATCGAGGGTATAACCCACACGTGCCGAAGAACCTTCCATACGAATATGGTTGTATGCTGCAATAACGCACTCCTCCAAATCATCAGCATTGAAACCGAAGGTACCGGTAGTCTGCTGGTTAGGATTGGTAACATCCAACTTGTCCTCGCAAGATGTGGTAGCCATAGCACCGAGGCCAAGGAAGAGAGCTAATGATAATTTATATAGTTTCATATCAAATGTCCTTTTAAATAATGATTCTTATTCTTGTCTATTCTCATTATTAGAATGTGAAATGGAGACCGCACATAAACGTTCTGGCACTTGGGAAAGAGCAGAAGTTGTAACCTGGGGTAAAGGTACCGCCGGCGTAGTCTACATTATATCCATGATAGCCTGTGAAGGTGTAGAGGTTCTGTGCTGATACATAGAGACGTACACCACTTACATATCCACCAAACCACTTGTCTGGGAAGTTGTAGCCCAACTCGACGTTGGCTATCTTCCAGTAAGCAGCATTCTGAATCTTGCGAGAGCTGAAGAGGTCGTTCCATGCCAAGGTAGCGTTGTTGGCAGCATAGGTACGTGGAACACTAGAGAGATAGGTAGAACCATCCTCTGACCAGCGGTTGGCATCCAGCATGCCTACTTCCTGTCTCTTATACACATCTGACGCTGCCGACGATACTCCTTGTGT
>CAMBBY010000254.1 GCA_945863825.1 uncultured Prevotella sp.
CGAGATTCGCCTTAGTCTCGTGGGCTCGGAGATGTGTATAAGAGACAGGATTTCTACAGACTATGCTATCGGTAATGAGAATAAGTTAGCAGGATATTTCACAGACGAATGGCGTCCTATTGAAAGCCTTCGTTTCTTCTATGGCGCACGCTTAGAGTGGTGTCGTATGTCTGTAGACCAGTTGCCTTATGCACGATTTGCAGACATGTATGTCGGTGCAACCAATGCAGACGGTGTAACCATTACACCACAGCACAGAACAAAGAATAAACTTAATTATGCATTTACAGTTTCGGCTACATGGTCCTTTTATAAAGGTATGGGACTCACCGCTGACTTCACTCAAATGGAACGCTCTCCTCGCATGACAGATTATGCCAATATGGGACCGCAGGACCTGCGTCTCCGCATTCCATTGCTCCGTGGCGGTATATACTATCGCAATAAGTGGATTGATGTCACATCAATGATTACCTGGATTCAGAAGACGAACAATACAGACCAGCAGGATATAACCAAACCTGGTACCAATATTTCAAAAACAACGTCTTTGAATTATAGCATCCAGACAGTGGGATGGACAACCAATGTGGAACTTGATCCTTTCAAGGGTGCGCATCTTCATGCCCTCTTTACCTATCAGAAGCCAACATACAAGGACTATTCTGTGACAGTAAAGTTTGATGATGGTGAGACCGCAGACTTAAACGCCACTGGTAACATTGTAAAGGAAATACCACAGATACTGATTGAGCTTGACCCAAGTTATACCTTTTACAAGGATAAGATGACTGTATGGGGCAGTTTCAGATATTTTGGAAAAACGTATGCTAACCTTTCAAATGCCCTTTGGTTTAACGGCCATTGGGAAACTTTCGCAGGTGTGAAATGGAATGCTACCAACAAATTATCATTCAACCTTGGTGTAGTCAACTTCCTGAACCAAAAAGGTGCCAGCGGTACAATATCCGGCTCAGAGCTTATTGGTCCGGAAGAAGCCAAGCGATTCAATGGCTACGTAATGTCCGGACGCTATCTTCGTCCTTTCACTGTTGAGTTTGGAGCAAGTGTAAAACTATAAATACCGATTGATTATGAATAAATTATGCAATTTTATGGTACTTTTTATGGCTTTGTCAGGTAATGTATATGCCCAGAAGACAGAACCATGGAATGACCCTTTGGTGAACAACATCAATCGTAACGAGCCTGTTTCTGATTTCTTCGGCTATGAGAATAAGGAACTGTCTGACAGAAATGACAAGACGCTTTCAAAGAGATTCTTGTCTATTGAAGGAATTTGGAAATTCAATTGGGTGCAGAATGCCAATGAGCGTCCTTTAGATTTCTATTCTCTCAATCTTGATGATTCTAATTGGGGTAAGATGCCAATTCCTGGATGTTGGGAGTTGAATGGCTATGGCGTGCCAGTCTATACCAACATAAAATATGAGTGGGAAAATGAATGGGAATCAAATCCTCCTTATGTGCAGGATCTTGGCAACTACGTCGGATCTTACCGACGTAAGATTGTAATTCCTGAGAATTGGAATGGTGACAATATAATACTGCACATCGGCGAATTTTCCAGCAATATCAACCTATATGTAAATGGAAAGTTTGTTGGCTATGCTGAAGACAATAAGGTTGCTGCGGAATTTGACATCACTAAATATGTAGAACCAGGAAAAGAGAATCTGATAGCCATGCAGCTGATGAGATGGTGCGATGGCTCTTATTTTGAGGATCAGGACTATTGGAGACTTCGCGGTATTGCCAGAGAGAACTATATCTATGCTCAGCCGAAGTCACATATTAAGGATTTGAACGTAACCTCTTCCTTGTCCGATAATTATAAAGACGGTATCTTTGCCATTCATTTTTCTACAGAATCATGTGATGGAAAGAATGTTCTGGTTGAATTGATAGACAAGAAAACTGGCAATACGGTTTTTGAAAGAAAGCAACAGTTACAGGGTGGCAGTTCAACAGTAGAGTCAACCATTCAGAATGTAGCCAAATGGACAGCAGAAACACCGAATTTGTACACACTCAGAGCGACACTGATGGATGGAGATAAAGTATTGGAAGTCATTCGCCAAAATGTCGGTTTTAGAAAGATTGAGATCAAGGGAAAACAGCTCTTGGTAAATGGACAGCCTGTTCTTATCAAGGGTGTGAACCGTCATGAGATAGATCCTGATGGAGGATATGTTGTCAGTGTTGAGAACATGATTCGTGACATAAAGGTTGCCAAGCAATTAAACATCAATGCTATACGCACCAGCCACTATCCAAATGACCCACGCTGGTATGATTTGTGTGATGAATATGGTATTTATATGATCGATGAGGCAAATCTGGAAAGCCACGGAATGGGATTTGGTAAAGAGACTCTGGCTAAAAATGAGTTGTTCAACAAGACACACATTGAGCGTAACATGCACAATGTGAAGGTTCTCAAAAACCATCCTTGTATCATTATGTGGAGTCTTGGTAATGAAGCAGGTTATGGCAAGAACTTTGAGGATGCCTACGATTGGGTAAAGGCGTATGATAGTTCTCGTCCAGTACAATACGAAATGGCATGTTCAACAGGCAAGCATGATGAAACCCGTCCTGTTGAGTCATACGAGTTGGCTGGCCTGAAGGCTGGCAAGACTGACATTTTCTGTCCTATGTATGCTGATTACGACAGTTGTAGAGCATATCTGGAAAAGGACTATTGTGACAAACCTCTTCTTCAGCAGGAGTATGCCCATGCCATGGGTAATTCTATGGGTGGATTCAAGCAGTATTGGGATTTGGTCCGTCAGTATCCTCAGTATCAGGGTGGTTTTATTTGGGATTTTGTTGATCAGGGTCTGCGCGACAAGAGCAAGATAACTGGTAATCAGATCTATGCCTATGGCGGTGATTATGGTCGTTTCCCTATGTCTGACGAGAACTTCAACAACAATGGCTTGGTTAGTCCGGACAGAATACCAAATCCTCATGCTTACGAAGTGAAATACTTCCATCAGAACATCTGGAGCAAACTTGAGAACAAGGTCAAGGGTACTGTCTCTGTATTCAACGAGAACTTCTTTGTTCCGTTGAATAACGTAAATCTCGTATATTCAATAGAGGTTGAGGGAAAAAGTATAGCAAACGGTTTAATCAACCTTGGCAAATACAATATTCTTCCTCAGACAAGCAAGACCATTGCAATTCCTGGATATGCAAAGATAGTTGCAGACAAGAAGTACAGAGGAAAGGAAAAGACACTGACTCTTTCGTACAAATTGAACAGTGATTCGCTTCTTCTAAGTAAGGATGAAGAAATCGCCCACCAGCAGTTTGTGATTAGCGACTATAAGTTCCCTGTATTGAATTCCTCTGAAACAGCCAAAGTCAAGGCTGTAGATCATGCCAAGTATCTCGTTCTTTCTGCCAATGGTGTGGATGTTACCATCAGTAAGGCAACAGGACTTGTTTCTTATTTGGATGTTGACAAAACACCTATGCTTGTAAGAGGATTTGATTTGACTCCAGACTTCTGGAGAGCATGCACAGACAACGATTTTGGTTCACATATGACTACATTAAGTGCAGCATGGAATAAGCCAAGTATGGAACTGAAGAATTTTACCCATAAGGAGAATGGTTCTGTTGTTGCCGAGTTGTATCTCAAAGAAACAGAGTCTACACTGACTCTTACCTATACATTGAATAATAACGGAGAACTGACTGTTGAACAAGATCTGAAGGTAAATCCTGATGCGGAGAACAAGCCAAATCTTCTGCGCTATGGAATGGAATTGCAGATGCCTAAGGAGTTTGATAGAGTTGAATTCTACGGAAAGGGTCCTAACGAGAATTATGCAGACCGTAACAACTCCGACAGATTGGGCATTTTTACCCAGTTGGTAAAGGATCAGTATTATCCATACATCCGTCCACAGGAGT
>CAMBBY010000255.1 GCA_945863825.1 uncultured Prevotella sp.
AGCGAGAAGAAATCCTCGTTACCCAAATAGTTGATCCAAGGCCATGGAGTCTTTGGATCTGTAATCACGTACTCGCGATTGGCGTCATCAAAATGACCATACTTTTTCTCTGCCATTGTCTTTTTAGTATTTATATTGTTGTTTATTCTTGTATTGAAGTGTTGATTCCGTATTCTAATTTGGTATTATATAATGAATGTTTAATTTAGTAAATAACATTATTTTGGTGCAAAGATAGCAAAAACTTTCAGTTATAAGGTTAGATAACGGATATTTTTTGTATTTTTGCAATTAGAATAGGTTAGAAATCTGACAATTGCTAACATAATGTGCACTTGGCTTATGAAAAGAAACATTATAACACTTATCATAGTTGTGTTTGCCATGATGCAAACTACGGCTCAAACTTATGACAACTTGTGGAAGCAAGCTGACATCATCGCTCAGAAGGACCAGCCGAAGAGCGAAATTGGGGTGATGCAGAAAATCATCTCCAAGGCTTCTGCGGCTAAAGACTACGGTCAGCTGCTGGCGGCTGAGATGAGGCAGGTAATGCTCTGGAAAGAGATTTCTGCTGACTCACTGACGCCGAATGTGAAGCGGATGGAGGCTGAAGCTTTGAAGACAAATGACCCGATGCTGAAAGCGGTGAGATATGCTGTGCTCGGCAAGGTGTATCATGATAATCCGTATGGAATAGAAGTGGATGAGGCTTCTTTGGAACAAGGGGAGGATGCTTCTTATGATCAAAGTCAGCGAAAGGTAAACCTGAAGAAGAGCCAGGAGTTCTTCAAGAAAGCGATGGCGCACCCAGAGCTTCTTGCCAAGCATACTTCTACTGAGTATGTGCCGCTGACCCTGAAAGGGGTGGACGGAAGTTCCTTCAAGAATGATTTGCTTCATCTCATCGGTTTTGAGGCAGACTGCAAGGAGGCGTATCTGCAGCTGTACACCTATTATAATAAGGTGGGAAATCGGGGTGCGGCTTGTCTCTGTGCCTACAAGCTTATTGAGAAATACCGTCAGGATGATGTAAGAGAGGTGAAGAAATCGAAGTATCTGCAGACCATCGACTCGCTCATCCATGTATATCAGGATATTCCGGAGGCTGGTGAACTTGCTGTGGAGCATTTCCGCTTTATGGAGCGTTCTACAGATGCCAAAGCACAGGATAAACTCAACTATATCAACTATGCTTTGAGCCACTGGGGTGGATGGTCGAGAATGAATGTGCTTAGAAATGCACAGAAAAGACTCACCGAACCGATGTTCTCAGTGGAGGATATGCCTTTGGTGCTGCGCCCTACAGAAAAGAAGTGGGTGCATCTGAATGTGCGCAATCTTCAGAATCTGAAAATCAGCATCTCCCGCCTCAATATTACGGCGGATAATGAATATGATCTGAAGGATGATGCAACCTATAAGATGCTCTTGGGCA
Source organism: uncultured Prevotella sp. (assembly GCA_945863825.1). Taxonomy (GTDB): domain Bacteria; phylum Bacteroidota; class Bacteroidia; order Bacteroidales; family Bacteroidaceae; genus Prevotella. Next base: position 1,439 of record CAMBBY010000255.1, read on the forward strand.
AGACTACGGCTTTGAATCAGAAGAATTTCAATAAACAGTATTATGGACGTCCGAACTATGAGATCGTGAAGGATTCCTTCGAAATAGGAGGAAAACTGCCATTAGGTGCTTACTTGATGGAGGTGACTTCTGACAACTCCGGTATCGCTCCGCAGCGATTGCTCTTCTATGTCAGCGATTTGGCAGTAATGATTCAGCAGTTGCCTGATGATAAGCATCGCTATGTAGTGGTAAATGCAACGAATGGACAACCGGTAGCGGATGCGAAAATCATACTCTATGATAGGCGCTATGATAACAAGACGGACAAGCAAAAGAGAGTCGTTCATGCCCGATTGACAACTGATCACAATGGTGAGGCTTACTTCAAGAATGTGGATGGAATGGTGTTGATTTCCACTTCTGCGGATAAGTTTGCGCCAGCCAAGTATATTTATCTTTCCCGTAACCGCTATTTCGAAGAGAAGGGTGACAAGACGAAATATCAGCTGTTTACCGATCGTGCCATCTATCGCCCGGGGCAGAAGGTACATGCCACAGCCATTTCCTACATTCTCAAGAAGGGGTTGGATGCCAGCGTGCCGGGAAAGAGTATGGAACTGAAGTTTGTCCTGAGTGATGCCAACTGGAAGCAGGTGGCAGAACAGACGGTTACGACCGATGAATATGGTACGGCTTCGGTAGATTTCGAACTCCCGAAGGAGGGAAAGACAGGACAGTATTCCATCTCCGTGAATGGTACAGCAAGCGAATATTTCAGAGTTGAGGAGTATAAGCGTCCTACCTTCGAGATTACCTTCCCGAAGGTGAATGAGAAATATTCCTGGGGCGATACTGTGGTGGTAAAAGCTTCAGCCAAGACCTATGCCGGTGTGCCTGTGCAGGGAGCTAAGGTGGAATATAAGGTGACCCGCAGAAACCAGATGTGGTGGTGGGGTGTCCGCTCTGCAGATGTATTGGTAAAGACTGATACTGCCGTGACCCGTGAAGATGGTACTTTTGATGTGGAAATCCCATTGGAGGCATCTACATCGGGCAACAAGGCGGATATGAACGATTTCATGCGCATTGCCCGTTTCTTCAATTTCGACGTTTCTGCCGTGGTTACGGATATCAGTGGCGAGAGTCATGAAGGTGAGATGAGTCTGCCTTTAGGTACCAAACCTACTGCTTTCTCTGTGGATATGCCGAAGCGCATGGAGGCAGATAGCTTGAAGATTGTGACCTTTGCTTATCGCAATGCCAGTGGTATGCCGATTTCGAGCAAGTTGAAATATCGTATTGATGGTGGTGATTGGAAGGAGGCTGAGGCAAATGCTCCTGTTCTTATCAAGGAATATGCTGCATCTTCTTCATCTGTATCTTCTGCCCAGTTCTGGAAATCTGGCGTTCATCAGCTGGAGGCAATCTGCGGAACAGATACCCTGCAGCAGAAGTTCACGCTCTTCAGTATGAAGGATACCCATCCGGTGGAGCCAACTACCGAATGGTATTATCAGACGGCGAATACCTTCCCTCATAATGGAAAGCCGGTCTATATTCAGGTGGGCTCTTCGGAGAACGGAGCGCACATCGTATATTCCATCATCGCCGGCAACAAACTGCTGGAGAAGGGTGCCTGGGAGCTGGGCGACAGCATCGTCACCCTACCTTTCACCTACAAGGAGGAATATGCGTCGGGCATCGTACTGAACTATAGTTTCGTGAAGCAAGGCAAGTGCTATACCCGAATGATGAGCATCGCCCGTCCTTTGCCTGAGAAGAAACTGAACATCGCCTGGAAAACCTTCCGCAACCGTCTGACCCCTGGACAGAAGGAGGAGTGGACGCTGAAGATTACCACCCCTGACGGCAAGCCAGCCAAGGCGCAGCTGATGAGCGTACTCTATGACAAGTCGCTCGACCAGATAGCTCCGCATTCCTGGAATTTCTCCCTGGGCTTCTATCAGAGTTTGCCAAACTGCTACTGGAAGCACAACCTCACTTTCCGTTCATTTTACTTGAATGGCGTTTATCCTACCAAGTATTATGACGAGAAGCAATTGGATGTGGATAAGTTTGATGGCAAATACTTTAGTTATTATGCTTACATGCAAGCGGTGGAGCTAAGCAAGTTGGAACGTTCTTCTGGCAGAACCGTTGAGGCTGTTCGTGTACAGAAAGACGAGCTGGTTCGAGAAGAAGCGAAAGTCATGAGAATTCGTGGTTCTAAGATGGTTCGTGTAGGAGCGGCAGCTCCATCTGCCAACAAGGTTTTTGATGTAGTAGAGGAGATGCCGCAGTTTGCAGGTGGTTCTGGTTCAGATGCAGAACTGTTCCTCGACAAGGTACAGGTGCGTGAGAATATGAACGAGACCGCCTTCTTCTATCCTGCCTTGGAGAGCGACAACAATGGCAACGTAGCCATCAGATTTACCCTGCCGGAGAGTGTGACTACCTGGAAGTTCATGGGATTGGCTCATGACAAGGAAATGCGCAACGGTTTGCTGGTGGATGAGGCTGTGGCTCA
>CAMBBY010000256.1 GCA_945863825.1 uncultured Prevotella sp.
TACACAAGGAGTATCGTCGGCAGCGTCAGATGTGTATAAGAGACAGCATCAGGGACAGATGGATTATGCCATCAAATGTCTGACCAATGCTTTGCTGGCTAAGCAGGTAGATGAAGAGGGGGATGCTTCCAAAGAGGACCAAGAGGTTTTGGAGGTGCGTGATTTTCTTTCTCTGGCTCTTATCCAGAAAGGTGAACTCGCGCAGGCTTATGATCAGCTTCGCAAACTGTCGGAGGCTCAGCCGGATAACAAGCAGATTTTTGTTCGTATGGCTGAGGTGACTTATATGATGGAGGATTATGGGGCGATGTCACATGCCTGTGAGAAAGGGATGCTCATCGACAAGGATGATGCTCACCTGCTGTTCCTTTATGCCAAGGCTTGCCTGGGACAAGGTGATGTGATCAATACCATTGCCATGCTGACGAAGAGTATTCTTTTGGCTGAAAAGCTGCAGGAGGGTTTGGCGCAGGCGGTACAATCCAGATTGCTGCGTGGCGAAACGCTTTTGAAGTTGGGCGATGTGAAGGGTGCTGAGGAAGATGCTGCCTGGCTTCTTGAACAGTTGGAGGAGCCTGTAGAGGAGGTGCTCCTCCTGGAGGCTCGTATTCTGCTGGCTCAGGGAAAGATGGATGATGCTATCTCCTATTATAATAAGGTAATAGACGTGAACCCATTCTCTGCCATCGCTTTCAAAGAGCGTGGTGCGATCTATCTGGCCAAGGGTGACAAGGTGAATGCGGAGAAAGATATGCAGAGTTACCTGGAAATGAATCCTCAGGAGGCGGATGCTGTGACGGGAGAATTTAAAGCCGAAGGTAAGGAACATTGCAGATAAAATACAAGTTTTGTAGATAAAAAACGTATTTTTATGATAAAAATCGGTTGAAAGTAGGGGATTTATCGAAAAATATAAGCAAAATGTAGAAAAAACTATCAATTTGTTTGGTGGTATCAGAAAAAAACACTACTTTTGCAAGCGTATAATATCAAACAATTAAAACAAGAAAGAATATGAAGTTTAATGCGTACTATTTTAGCTTTTACTTTTACTTTGCAAGCAATTGTAAAGCGGGAAGTTGCGTGTAAATTTCAACTTAGGATATAAGATTAAGAAATCTATCGAAACGGTCCCGCTCTATATGGAGCAGGACCGTTTTTCGTAAGAGTCTTCTTCTTCTGGATGAGTCTTGAGGATATTCAAACTAATAAAAGAAAAAGAGGCAATGAAGAGAATAGCTATACAAGGTGAGTTAGGATCATTTCATGACATTACGGCGCATGAGTATTTCGAGGGCGAGCAGATAGAGTTGATTTGCTGTGCTACCTTCGAAGAGGTGTTTGAGAACATCAAGCGTGATCCTACTGTCATCGGCATCACTGCCATCGAAAATACCATTGCTGGCAGTTTGCTTCACAACTATGAGTTGCTACGACAGAGTGGTACTACTGTGGTGGGTGAGCATAGGCTGCACATCGAACATAGTATCTGTTGTCTTCCGGAGGATGATTGGAGTACGCTCCAAGAGGTTCACTCTCATCCTGTAGCTTTGATGCAGTGCGGTAAGTTTCTTGCCAACCATCCCGACTTGAAGGCGGTGGAGGCTGAGGATACGGCGGGTTCGGCTGCTTATATTGCTAAACACCATGTGAGAGGGTGGGCGGCTATCTGCTCTTCTTATGCAGCTCAGATGTATGGCATGAAGGTGCTGCAGGAAGGTATCCACGATAATCCGCACAATTTTACCCGTTTTCTCGTGGTTTGCAATCCTCAGAAGGCTGCACTGCTTCGTCCGATAGAGAAAGCCAACAAGGCGAGCATCGTGTTCAGCCTCTCTCACGACAAGGGTTCTCTCTCCAAAGTGCTCACCATCTTGAGTTTCTATGATATCAACCTGACGAAGATTCAGTCTTTGCCTAATATCGGACACGAATGGGAGTATCTCTTCTATGTCGATTTGACTTTCGACAACCTTACCCGATACCGCCAGAGTATTGATGCTATTACTCCTCTGGTGAAGAAAATCAAGGTGTTAGGGGAATATGAGGAGAAAGAGTGAAGAATTCGTATGCTCTTGCAATTTTACATGAAACATTGAACATTAAAAATAAACAATAGATAAAATGATACAGCCAGCGAATAGAGTAACGGAAATTCAAGAATACTACTTCAGTAGAAAACTGAAGGAAGTGGCCAAGTTGAATGCCGAAGGAATGGATATTATCAGTCTTGCGATCGGTAGTCCGGATATGCCTCCTTCTAAGCAGACCATTGATAAATTGTGTGAGGTGGCACAGCGTCCTGATGCACATGGTTATCAGCCTACCGTGGGCATACCTGAGTTGCGCAAGGCAATGGCGGGTTTCTATAAGCGATGGTACAATGTGGATCTTGACTGGGCTACTGAGATTCAGCCGCTGATCGGTAGTAAAGAGGGAATCCTGCACGTTACGCTTGCCTTCTGCAATGTGGGCGATGAGGTGCTGATTCCAAACCCGGGTTATCCTACCTATACTGCCATTAATAAGATATTGGGTACCAAGATTACTTATTATGATCTGCGTGAGGACAATGGATGGCAACCGGACTTTGAGGCTTTGGAGAAGATGGACTTGAGTCGCGTGAAGTTGATGTGGACCAACTATCCGAATATGCCAACGGGTGGAAATGCCCGCATGGAAACTTACGAAAGATTGGTGGAATTTGCCAAGAAGCATGATATCGTGGTGGTGAATGACAATCCTTATTCGCTTGTGCTGAATGAGCATCCGATGAGTATCATGCAGGTGCCAGGGGCAAAAGAGTGCTGTATCGAGTTCAACTCTATGAGCAAGAGCCATAATATGCCAGGATGGCGTGTGGCGATGATCTCCAGCAACAAGACTTTCATCTCCTGGATCTTGAAGGTGAAGAGCAATATCGACAATGGTTCGTTCCGTGGTATTCAGTTGGCTGCTGCTGAGGCTTTCAATACGAATAGCGATGAATGGCATCATGACTATAATATCGTGAACTATCGCCGTCGCCGTGATATCGCAGAGGAAATCATGAAGGTGATGGATTGTACTTTCGATCCGAATCAGGTGGGTATGTTCCTCTGGGGAAAGATACCGGAGAAATATGCTGATGTAGAGGATTTGACGGAGAAGGTGCTCCATGAAGCCCGTGTGTTTATCACCCCTGGTTTTATCTTCGGAAGCAACGGAAAACGCTATGTCCGTATCAGCCTGTGTGCTAAGGATGAGAAAATGAAGGAGGCGCTTGAAAGAATCAAGAGTGTGTTTGAAAAGAAATAAAAACAATTAAAATATACGACTATGGAATTAGAATTAGAACCATTGAATTTTCCTAGTGATCAGGAACGCCCTTGTGTGATTGCAGGTCCATGTTCTGCAGAGACAGAAGAGCAGGTTATGACAACAGCAAGACAGCTGGCTGCCAAGGGTTGCCATATGTTTAGAGCTGGTGTATGGAAGCCTCGCACCAAACCAGGCGGTTTTGAGGGAAATGGTGAGGCTGCTTTGCCTTGGATGAAGCTGGTGAAGGAGGAAACCGGTATGCTGACTGCTACTGAGGTGGCTACACCTGAGCATGTGGAGCTGGCCTTGAAGTATGGTATCGATATTCTATGGATCGGTGCACGTACTTCTGCCAATCCTTTTGCGATGCAGTCTCTTGCTGACAGTTTGAAAGGCGTGGATGTACCAGTATTGGTGAAAAACCCTGTAAACCCTGATTTGGAGTTGTGGATCGGTGCTCTCCAGCGTATCAATCAGGCTGGTATCAAGAAGTTGGGTGCTATCCACCGTGGTTTCTCCAGCTTTGATAAAAAGATTTATAGAAATCTTCCTATGTGGCAGATTCCTATTGAGTTGCATCGCCGCATTCCTCAGTCTGTCTCTTATACACATCTGACGCTGCCGACGATACTCCTTGTGTA
>CAMBBY010000257.1 GCA_945863825.1 uncultured Prevotella sp.
CGGACGGTATCCGTGAGGGGCACGCCCGTGGTGGCACGGGATGTCTTGGCATCAGAGAAACCAATGACACGTGCGCCAAGGCGGTTGGCTGCTGTCTGGAAACTGAGTTGGGTACGAGTGGATGGTTCGAAGAAAAGGGTTGCTACAACCTTTCCCTTCAACAGCTCCCTGTTAGGATGCTTTTCAAACTCTTGTGCCATTTCCAAGAGATACATGAGTTTCTCCTTGGAAAGGTCTGCAATCGTCACAAAATTATGTTTTTCCATTGTAAATTTGATTGAATTGTTCTGAAATCGCCTCCAAAGTTACATATATTTTTTGGCTTTTCATTCATTTCCTCTGAAAGTTTTAGGTTATTTTGCACATCGTCTTTCATTGTTATCATGTTTTTCTCTAATTCCTTTTCCAATCTCAAACTTTTTGTCTATCTTTGCACTCACATGACGAATAAAAACATAGCATTATGAAGATGGTGAATATGTTTACCTATTTATATATAAGAGATAGGAAATATTCGGTAGATATTAACATCATAAAGTACAAGATAACTATGCCAAAAGCAACAGGTTCGATACATTATATAGAACACCGTTCTCCGATGAAAGACGAGACCGGCGAATATTTGATTCATCCTCAGTTCGTTTATAGCGATATTTATGATTTCAAGGATATGACAAAAGGGATGCGGCATCATCACCAGATGACGCCAGCCCAATTTGTGGCAGCCATCGAATCCATCAAGGACGAGACGATGCTGGCTCTCTCCCAAGGTATGGAAGTGAAGATAGGAAATATGCTTGTCATTCGTCCGAAGCTAAAGTTACGGGAACATAAGGATGAAAATGGTAATTATTATCACAAGGTTTATCATGAAGGTGAGCGCATACCTGCCAGTGAGGTAGTATGTTCCGGTTTTGAGGTGCGAACCACCAAGGAGTTTGACAAGGACTTTTTCATAGAGTATGATAGTAAATGCAGCCGTAGTCCTTGGAAAACAAAAGCTTTTGCGCAAGACCCGGAGCAAGAATGGCAGGTTATCACCAGTTATTGCAAGGAACATGGGTTTATAACGGTCAAGAACTTCCGTCTTTTGTTGGGCGTAGCAGACTATCATGCTCGCCAAGTGCTTGATGGTTATTGTGAAGGAGAATTTCCGAAGATGGTTCGCGAGAAGGTGGGTGCCACTTATTTGTATCGTGTAATAGGGGAGTGAAATCATGCGATTGTAGAGTAAAAGGTATATTGCTTAAGAGTAATTACCAATGCTTATGGGATGAAACTGATACTCCCAACCTTTAGTACATTCGTAAAAAGAGTTTTTGGCGGCTGTCAAAAACTCTTTTGATTATTCTCGAAAGCTCTTGTGACGGTAGTGAAAAACAATCAGACCATTACTTCGCCTTGGCAAGAAATATTATCATGAGGCGATGTTGTAAAAGAAGGAAATGGAAGCAAAAGAGATGCTTCTTTTGCATGAGAAGTCAGAAGCAGGACATGTGGAATTATATCAAGCAGGAAAGAAATGGGGTGTAAAGATAGATGGTAAAGTGATCGTGCCACCCCTCTACCACCGTATAGCGCAACCTGTTGGTGCCTATTGCGCCTTTGAACAGATTCCCCAACATTGGGGCATTATGACATTAAAAGGAAAAGTGATTGTTGATGCCAAATATGAGAAGGTGGAGATTCGAGATAATGGAATCGCCGTGGTAACAGGCATCACGGGAAAAACACAGACAATCAAACTTTTAAAGGTAAAAGAGTAAAAAGGTAAAAAAGTAAAAGGACAAAAAGGCTTTTTTTTCTGGCTATTCCTTTGCTTGTATCATTATTTTTTGTAACTTTGCCGAAAGAATTTAAAATGGCAGCAATATGAAATATCCTATCGGAATACAGAGTTTCGAACAAATCATAGAAAATGGTTATGCTTATCTTGATAAGACGGCATTGGTCTATGACTTAGTGACTAATGGTAAAATATACTTTCTGAGTCGTCCACGACGATTTGGAAAGTCGTTGCTCGTATCTACTTTGAAGTGCTATTTCGAGGGAAAGAAGGAGTTGTTCAAGGGGCTTGCTATCGACAAACTGGAGAAGGAGTGGAAGCAATATCCTGTGTTTCATCTTGACTTTAATGGTAATAATTTCACTAATCCTGGAGAACTTGAGGTCATATTAGAGAACTTTGTTGCATCGCATGAAATGATATATGGTAAAAGTCCTTTCAGGGATTCCTTAGGAGGTCGTTTTGAATATGTATTGAAAGCAGCTTATGAGAAAACAGGACTTCGTGCCGTGGTTTTAATTGATGAGTATGATAAGCCAATATTGGATGTGCTTGATACACAAATTAAAACATCAATAAAGGGTGAAGAACGGTTGTTAGAAGATTGGAATCGTGAGGTCTTGAAAGGTTTCTATAGTGTCTTCAAGGCTGCCGATGCTAATCTCCAGTTTGTCTTGCTCACGGGTGTCACCAAGTTCTCGCAAGTGAGCGTGTTTAGTGGTTTCAATCAGCCAAACGACATTAGTATGGATGAGCATTACGAGGCACTTTGTGGAATTACGGAAGAGGAATTGTATTCTACCTTTGATGAGCAAATTAAGGCGATGGCCGTGAGATATAAGACCACAGAGGAAGGAATGAAATACAAGCTGAAGAGGAAGTTTGATGGTTACCACTTCAGTCCTAACATGCTTGATATCTATAATCCTTTCAGCATCTTGAATGCTTTGAGCAAGAAGATTCTGGCAGATTATTGGTTCCGCACCGGTTCGCCAACCTATCTTGTTCGCCTATTGTCTCATTTTGATGAGAACATCAACGAGATGGTGAACAGGTTTTATCCTACGAGTAGTTTTATCGACTACAAGGCAGATGTGGAAGCACCGTTGCCAATGATTTATCAGAGCGGTTATCTTACCATTAAGGGCTGGAATATGGATACCGATTCCTATCTTCTGGATTTTCCGAATGATGAAGTGCGAAGCGGATTCTTGACGTTGGTAGCTTCCAGTTATCTGAAGCCTGCGAAGTCAACGGATGCCTGGGTCATTCAGGTAGTACATGTGATGTCGAAGGGAGATTGCCATCAGTTGGAGAATCTGATGACTTCCTTCTTTGCTAGCATTCCTTATAACCAGCGTCGTAAGGACGGTGAGCGCGAGAAGGAGCGTTATTTTCAATACACCTTCTATCTCGTATTGAGAATGATCAGCTGTTTCACGGTCTTCATCGAAAAACAGCAAAGCGAAGGTAGGGTAGATTGTGTGGTTGAAACCCAGAACTATATCTACATCTTCGAATTCAAGCGAGATGGTTCGGCTGAAGAAGCCCTGAAGCAGATAGAGGATATGGGCTATGCCAGGGAATATGCAGCAGATGGTAGAAAGATTTATCAGATAGGCTGCAACTTCTCATCGAAGACGGGAACCATTGATGGGTGGAAAATGAAGTAGGTGATTTGCAAGAATTACCCGAAGATGTAGTGATGTGGCTTTGTTAAGAATGAATCTTCTTTACATTAGCTTGCCTGAGATTCTCGTTTTATCAGACGCTTATTATTTCTTTGAGAATATCGTAAATATGAAGAAAATAGAAAAGATATTGATAATCAGACACTTGTGGTTTTCTGGCAAGATGGTGGCGTTGAGGAAAATCTATAGTCGTACAACTATAGGTATTGTGTGAATCTCTTCTGCTACGCTTGTGGCATATTGTTAATCGTCTACAGGAAAGCCCTCAATTATAGTAGGAAAGCACTATTATTTATGAAAAGAATTCTGAGATTCGAAAGTAAAGAGACTTAAATAGTCTTAAAATTACATGATTGTATTAATATTTTCTGGCTCAGGTGCGGAAGTCCGTGGATAGCCCACCAGACATGTTAACCAAAAGATCATCATCGCACGGTACATGTTTTCCAATAAAAAGTAGT
>CAMBBY010000258.1 GCA_945863825.1 uncultured Prevotella sp.
CATTGAAGTTTTTTATTATACTGGCTTATAATTCAGAAATTTTATCTAAATTTGCCATGTCATATTAGAGTTTTGCTTGTCTTCTTTTCGCAACACTAAGGTAAGTGAAAATTCTGACATGGCAAAATCCTGGGCAACTTTTTGTTGCTCAGGCACTTATAAATAATGTTAAACTATAGTGTTGCGGAATTAAGGATAAATACATGTTTGCAATGAAAGAATTAGCACTCAAGTACGGATGTAATCCGAATCAGAAACCTTCCAGAATCTATATGGAGGATGGAAGCGAACTGCCTATCGAAGTAGTGAATGGCCGCCCTGGCTATATCAACTTCCTCGATGCCTTCAATTCTTGGCAATTGGTCAAGGAGCTCAAGGCTGCCACTGGTCTTCCAGCTGCAGCAAGTTTCAAGCACGTATCTCCTGCCGGAGCCGCAGTAGGACTTCCTCTCAGCGACACTTTGAAGAAGATTTACTTCTGCGATGATGTCAACTTCGAGTTGTCTCCATTGGCTTGCGCATACGTTCGTGCCCGTGGTGCCGACCGCATGTGTTCTTATGGTGACTTCGTAGCATTGAGCGATGTTTGTGACGAGGCTACAGCTCTCCTTATCAAGAGAGAAGTCAGCGATGGCGTGATTGCTCCTGGTTATACTCCTGAGGCCATTGAGATTCTCAAGGATAAGCGTAAGGGTACATACAACGTAATCCAGATTGATCCAGACTACACTCCTGCTCCTATTGAGCGTAAGCAAGTATTTGGCATTACTTTTGAGCAAGGTCGTAATGAAGTAAAATTAGACGACCCAGCACTCTTCGAGGATATTCCTACACAAAACAAGAATTTCCCTGCAGATGCTAAGCGTGATCTCATCATAGCACTCATCACATTGAAATATACACAGAGTAACTCTGTATGCTATGTGAAGGACGGACAGGCTATCGGTATCGGTGCCGGTCAGCAGAGCCGTATCCACTGTACTCGTCTGGCTGGTAGCAAGGCTGATGAATGGTGGTTGCGCCAGTGCCCTAAAGTCATAAACCTGCCTTTCAAGGAGAAGATCCGCCGTGCAGACCGTGACAATACCATCAACGTATATATCTCAGACGAATGGGAAGACGTTCTTCAGGATGGTGTTTGGGAGCAGTTCTTCACTGAGAAGCCTGAGCCTTTGACACGTGAGGAGAAGAAAGCATGGATTGCACAGAACACAGGTGTTTGCCTGGGTAGTGATGCCTTCTTCCCATTCGGTGACAACATCGAGCGTGCTCACAAGAGTGGCGTAGAATATATCGCACAGGCTGGTGGTTCTATCCGTGACGACAATGTTATTGAGACATGTGACAAATATGGTATCGCCATGGCGTTCACACATGTGCGCTTGTTCCACCATTAATTGAGTGAAGAACGAAGAGTGAAGAATTCATCCCCCTTCAATATAAAAACGACATGAATGATATAGACGATATAATCATGGGCGGCATGGTCTTCAAAAGCGGTGGTGGTCCTAAAAAGGACGACGACGGAAAGGTGAAGACTAAGGCCAAAAAGAAAAAGTACATTACCGGCGCCCACGGCAGTGGCTCTGCTCGTCAGAAAGCTAAATATCGCCAACAACGCGCCAACCGCAAGTCGCAGAAAAAGTAATCAATAGAATATTAAAAAAGAAACATCCACGAACGTACCGAAATGCGTTTCGTGGATGTTTTTTTATCACTATTTCAGCATAATAGCTGTATAAATTCGTCCGCTATCTGTTCCAAGTTTGCGGGCTGAAAAATATTCATCAGAATGAGCAAATGTACAAATGCCGCAATCATGGATATTTTCCTCCAGAACACCGCAATGGGTAAGAATCTCCTTGTTGCAAAGTGGCAGATTGATGTGCCATTTCAAAGGTTGATCAATATTTCCCTCGGCTGCCATACGCTCACGTTCCTCAGGATTGGCCTTGAAAGCAGCATTAGGATATTGCGCTGCTATTTCTTCCATTGGGAAAGCGGCTTGTTCAAAAGCCTCGTAAACCTCATCTCCCACTTCAAAATTCACCATAGAGATGCCAGGACCTATCACTGCCTTGAGATGTTTAGGCTCTGTCTTGTAGGCAAAAGCCATCTCTTGCATGGTCTTATGTACGATGCGAGCCAAGGTTCCTCTCCAACCGGCATGAATGGCAGCCACGGCATGATGCTCCTCATCATAGAGAAGTACAGGAATGCAATCAGCCGTTGAAACACCGATACAGACATTTTTCAGATTGGTCATAATAGCATCAACTCCCTCCAACACCATTTTACGGATATTTTCAGGCATTGAAAGAAACTCACCTGCAATCTGTCTTACCTCCACGCCATGAACCTGATGTGGGATGAGAATACGATTTTCCTCAACACCCAGTTCATGAGCCAAAGCCTTGCGGTTTGCCTCCACGCATTCCGGATTATCACCGCAAAACTCATTTATATTAAATTCACCATAGTTGCCCTGGCTCACCCCACCCTGACGAGTGGTAGAAAAAGCCATGACATCAGAGGCTATATTATATTCCTTTATCATTACTCGTATTCAAAATCATCCAGGTCTTCTACGTCCTCGATATCATCCTCATCGATATATTCAACGATATCCTCACCTTCATCAGCCAATTCCTGCTGGAAGCGAGACATATCCTTATCACGATGAACTAACGTATCTTCTGCAGTTATCTCCTGGAGCTTATTACTCTCTGAGTTCAACTCTTTCCACAGAATATCCTTGAGTTCCTGAATACCCTGTCCTGTCACTGAAGATATGAAAACCACAGGCAGGTCGGTAGGAAGCGTTTCCTTGAGCATCTCTATGAGTTCCTCGTCAAGAAGGTCACACTTGGTGATGGCAAGTACACGATGCTTGTCGAGCATCTCTGGATTGAAATTCTTCAACTCACCCAGCAGCACCTCATATTCTTTCTTGATATCGTCCGTATCTCCTGGTACCATAAACAGCAAGAGAGAGTTGCGCTCAATATGGCGGAGAAATCGCAAACCGAGTCCCTTTCCTTCGCTCGCACCCTCGATGATGCCAGGAATATCAGCCATGACAAAACTCTGGTGATCGCGATAATCCACGATACCTAATGATGGTTCGAGCGTAGTAAATGGATAGTTGGCTATTTTAGGACGAGCACTTGACACAGCAGAGAGAAGAGTTGACTTTCCCGCATTAGGGAAACCAACAAGACCCACATCAGCCAGAAGTTTCAACTCCATGATGATGGTCATTTCCTGCATAGGTTCTCCTGGTTGAGCATAGCGTGGCGCCTGATTGGTAGAAGTACGGAACTGGAAATTACCAAGTCCACCACGACCACCCTTGAGCAGGAGCACTTCTTGCCCATCATAAGTTACATCACAAACGTACTTGCCAGTCTCAGCATTGTAAACCACCGTACCACAAGGTACGTCAATATAGATGTCCTTACCGTCAGTGCCATGACATTTATCACGTCCACCATTACCACCATGCTCAGCAAAGAAGTGACGTTGATATTTGAGGTGCAGCAACGTCCAGTAATTGTGGTTGCCGCGAAGATAAATGCTTCCTCCACGTCCGCCATCACCACCATCAGGACCACCATTAGGTTGGTACTTCACGTGGCGCAGGTGCATGGAGCCTTTACCACCCTTACCAGAGCGGCAATTGATTTTTACATAATCTACGAAATTGGATTCAGCCATTTTTTTTCTATTGTTTTATGTTTATGTTTGATTCTCTTCCTGATTGATCCTCTTCCTGGTTGAAAGAAAGTAATGTGCAATGCCTAATTTTTATCAAGCTGCACCCAAGGCGCAAACCCAACTAAACATTAAACATTACACATTAAATATGATCATTAGAGGTTGTCAATCACATTGCAAACACGAGCGAAGATCTCAACTTCAGTACCGAGACCCTCGA
>CAMBBY010000259.1 GCA_945863825.1 uncultured Prevotella sp.
TCGGAGATGTGTATAAGAGACAGGCATTACCAGACCGCTATAACACAAAAATAGCGTTAGATTTGCAAAAATCTGTTAAACAGGAAGATTTCAGCTAAACAATCATAACTTTCATTGAAAAATAGTTGGAATTTATTTTTCTTTTTAATATATTTGCAATCAAATGACAAGGTAGTAATGATATAGATTATAAATTTTGAGTTAATTACTGTTTTTTGAAGGTGGTGGGTCTTCGTGAGAAGCCTTACCACCTGTTTTTATATATGCATATTTACTCAGATTGATCGATTGCATTTTTCAAATGATTCATGATTTCTTCCATCAACCATTTTGGTGTGCTTGTAGCACCACAAATACCAACCGTCTTCACATTCTTCACCCAATCCATATTGATCTCATCCGCACTCTCTATCTGATAACTATTCGGATTCACACTTTTACATTCATTGAATAATACCTTTCCATTAGAGCTTTTACGGCCACTGACAAAAAGTATCACATCATGTTTGCTGGCAAAGTTTGCAATATTAGGCATGCGATTTGCCACTTGTCTGCAGATGGTATCAAAACTTTTAAATGTAGCTCCATCCACAATATGCTCCTGACAATAATCTATAATGCGATGAAATTCATCCAAGCTCTTGGTCGTCTGCGAATAAAGATAGATATCTTTGGAGAAATCCAACTTACCCATTTCCTGCAGTTGTTTCACTTCATCAAACTTCTCTACAACAATCGCATGGCTTTCCGTCTGACCCACCAATCCTAATACTTCAGCATGACCTTTCTTTCCAAAAATAACAATCTGAGCATCAGGATTGCTCACAAACTGCTTTTTGATACGCCTTTGAAGTTGAAGCACAACCGGACAAGTCGCATCAATAATCTCTATATCATTCTTTTCTGCAAGAGCATAAGTCTGAGGAGGTTCTCCATGCGCACGAAGAAGAACCTTTACATGATGAAGATTTTTCATTTCCTCATGATCGATGGTGAGAAGACCAGCTTCGTGAAGTCGCTCCACCTCCATACCATTATGTACGATGTCACCCAAACAATATAGTTTGACACCCTTTGCCAGTTCTTCCTCTGCTTTTTTAATGGCAGTAGTCACGCCAAAGCAAAAGCCACTTCCATTATCCATTTCTATCTGCATACCTGTTTCTTATTATTTTTTCACTTGTATTTTTACTACCACCTTCGCATGGTCAGGATCATTTGTAATCATCAGTATACGAGGAGTTCTTGAACGCTGCTTTTTGAGTATAGCTGCAATGGCAGTCACTTTCAGTTTCACAGATTCACCAGGTTTGAAGGTTCGCTTTCCTAATGAAACCTGCAGTCCCTCAGTAAACATCTGCATACTTCTAATTTCCAGATTTGACTTTCCCTGATTTGTCAGGATGACTTCACCTTTCAGTTTTTTCTTGCCATTGAAACTGCCCAAGTCCAAAGTTGACGTTGACAGCGCAACCTTTGGAGCTTGCGCTTTCTGGCTGGAAGTCATCTCTTCAAATCCAGGTAACAAAACTGCAGAAACAGAGATTTCTCTCTCAGAAGAGATTTTATCGCCAGGTCGCTCTCCCAAATAAATACTTGTCTGGTTCAAACCGAAATCATGCAATTTCTTAGAATCAAGCGTCAGTACAACTTCTCCAGAGCGATGAGGCCCCAAGCGTGAAGGTGATACCTGTGCGGTCAAATAACTTGGCAAATGCATCACAACAGGTTCCATGGCAGATTCTGTTGGATTAAAAATATGAATACGCTGAACAGGACGGTCTCCACGATTCACATCATCAAATTCCACATCTTGGACATCAGACTTCACTGCACCTAACATATAATCATAGCTACCTGCAAAATCTGAAACTTTTTCAACAACTTTTCCCTGCATAGTCAAGAGATATGGTTCTTCTGAAGCGTTGGTATAAAGCAACAATTGCTTGTGGAAAGTACCCATCTGTTTGGCATCATAAGTCATCTTGACCACGAAGCTATCACCTGCAGGAATACTTGTTCTAGGATAAGAGACATCAGTACAGCCACAACTTTTCTTCACATCATTGATAATCAAGGAACGATTACCATCATTCTTCATCTGAAACTCAGCAGTTACAGGATGCAGATAAACAATTTGTCCACAATCCACCTTTTCATTTTGCGTTGTCAGTTTCTGTGCATTGGCTGCCATCGCCACCAATGTAGTACACAGCAACACCCCTATTCTTTTATTTATAGCAATCTTATTCATAATCAATTATTATATTTCTAATTTCAAAATTTCTTATTTCTCATTCATTTACACTTAACTTATAAGCGATATCACGTCCACAGAACTCAGGACTATAAGCGCATCGGGCAGAACAAGAACCTGCTTGATATTCACCATTTCTATCAACATAATATTCCATTTCTACAACGTGCTTACCTTTAGATAAACGATCGAAATAGAAATTTGTTGTGTTGTCCTTTGGTGAAACATAGCAACCCATGCCCCATTGATAACCGCTCTGCTGGTTTACCGGTTCCAGGCAGGCGGCACGCTTATCTTCGATTTCCACGAAATCATAATCACGGTCTGCGGTGATAATCAGCGTTACCTTTACCTTCTCGCCAACCTTAGCCAGAGACTTTTCCTTGCCCTGCGATTCGGCAGTAACAACGACACGGCGAACCTTGATGCCCGACTCGGAAGAAGCGATTTCGCTGAGCGGCTGTTTAAATTCTGCATAAACGGCACCCCAACTGGTATAGTCGCTCTTCTTGTTGATGTTCAAGGTTGATGCCTTGCCCACCTTCTCTGTCTTGATATAACCCAACATCGTAGAATCCTGCGGCATCGGAAGCAGCTTGCCATCCAGTTTCAAAACGGCATTTTCTGCCTTCTTGTTCCAGTTGCTTTCATTACCTTTCATAAAGGCATAGACAGCATCCACGGTATTTACAGGAGTATCCCAAACCTGAGTACGTTTCGACATCAGAAGCCAACGCTGCAGTTCCTCAATGGTCTGCTTGTCATTCGGCTTCAGCAGCTGCATCGCCTCTATCACAGATACCTGAGTAGGAATCTTATAGTTTCTCCAGCTATAGAGTGCCTTATGGGTATCATAATAGCGGCCCATCTCCTCACGATAAACGGCATATTCGTTCACGCTCTGCAGATATTCACCCGCTTTTTCGCGATAAGCAGCATTCTGCTGGCTGTTCTTGGCGAGCACCACAGCAGCACGTGCCTTACCATAGATGGTGAAATCACTGGTCATCTTCGACATTTTATCCAGCAGATAAGCCTGGTCCTGTTCGAAATTCTCCTTCATCTTTCTGCCATCCATTGAGAGAATGTAGAGATAATGCAGCGCCTGTTCACTTGGACTTACCTTGTGCTTCTTCTCCTCCATCTTCTTCATCTCTCTAACTTCACGAGCGGTCTGCCAGGAGAGATAATTGATGGCAGAAGTCAGCATTTTAGAGATTGACTTTTGCGTGCCGGCGATGGCATTCAGACGAACCATCATCTCGGCTACAGCCGTAGTCATATATCTGCTGCCCTTCATTCCCTTCCACCAGGAGAAGGAACCATCAGCGTTCTGCAATTTCTTCAGTTTCTCCACCTGATTCTGCAGACGACTGGTTTCCAAAGATAGTTTTTTCTGGATAAAAGTGGTAATGGTATTGGCATAGATGGCAGACATCAGCGAGATAGCGTCCTCATCATCCGGATTGCTGATGGCAGGCAACGCCTTGATCATCAGCCAACTTGGATTGTTGGTATATTCCACGGTGACCTTTGCCTCCTCTGTTCCCTTTGCCTGCTTGCCCTCCTTGTCCAGGAAGAGTTTGCTCAGGTCGAAGCTCTGTTCGCCCTGCTGATGCAAGGCTGTCTCTTATACACATCTGACGCTGCCGACGATACTCCTTGTGTA
>CAMBBY010000260.1 GCA_945863825.1 uncultured Prevotella sp.
AGATTCGCCTTAGTCTCGTGGGCTCGGAGATGTGTATAAGAGACAGGATCTGGATTCTCTATGGCATCGGCATCACCATGATTCCAATCCTGTTGGGCGGTATCATCGGCCGTTACCTGTTCCACATCAATTACTTCACCCTGCTTGGCGTATTGGCTGGCGCCAACACGAACCCATCGGCTCTGGCATACGTAAGAGAACAGACCTCAGCCGATTCACCAACCGTAGGTTATGCGAATGTATATCCATTTGCCATGTTCCTGCGCATTGTAACTATACAGATTATTATTTTCGTGTTCGGATAAAAACGGACCCACTTTATAAAAAGATTATTAAGAAAAAGACATTCATGGAAAAGGAGAATGAATTAGGGGCAATCTTAGCCAATTCAGAAGAAAACAAGACATGCAAGTGTGGTAACGAGAACGACAACTGCAAGTGTATGGAGATTTCCGAGGCCGAACTTCGTAGAAAACTCGACCTTCTGCTCCGTACAGGAAGCATCCTCATGGAGAGCGCAGCCGACACCTCACGCATCATGCGCACAATGAAACGAGCTGCTGCTTTCTTAGGACTCGACGAGCAATACCTGCATCTCTACATCAACTGGAACGTCCTGATGGTGAACTATAGTGACGAGGAGCACTCGTTCTCTAAGTTCCAGCGCTGCGAGAAGCACGGCATCAACCTGACATCCATTTCAATGATCAGTAAGTTGACCTGGCGTGCCATCAAGGAGGACTATTCGCTCGACCAATATGAGGCAGCACTCAACGAGGTAAAGGCAACTCCTCGCAGTTTCACCCCTTGGCAGGTAGCTATCGGCGGTGGATTTGCCTGCGGTGGATTCTGCATTCAGTTCGGTTGTGACTGGCCAGCATTCTTTTATTGTTCATTGGCAGCCATCCTCGGTTTCCGCCTTCGTATGTTCTTGCCTTCCAAAGATTGCAATAACTATGTGGCTATCGGTATCTCAGCATTTGTTGCTACTCTTATCGCATGGCTCACCTCTTTCCTTTCGCTCAATCCAAGCATTGCCAACAGCCTGCCAGATTTCATGCATTCTGCTACTCCTTGGCATCCACTGATGGCATGTGCCCTCTTTATCGTACCGGGTGTACCGCTGATCAACTTTGTGAGTGATATGCTCGACGGGTATATCGAGGTGGGTATGGTAAGAGCACTCAACACGTTGCTGATGATTCTGTCTATGGCATTCGGTATTGCATTTGCCATCCAGGTATGTCACATCGACAACTTTGTGACGGATCTCACCATGACTCCTCACCACGAATATTGGGAATTTGCCATCGCAGCAGCAGTATCTGCTATGGGCTTCTCTACCATTTTCAGTATTCCGAGAAGACTGTTGCCAGCAGTAGCCGTAGGAGGTATCATCGCCGTATGTTTCCGTAACTTTGTGAACCTCGGTCCAAGCAATGGCAATATCGGTCTGGATATGGGTTTGAGCATCGGCTCATTGGCAGGTTCTGCCCTCATCAGTATCATTGTCATCAAGGCCCGTCACTGGTTCCACACTCCTCACCAGTGTATCACGATTCCAAGTGTAATCCCTATGGTACCGGGTGTATTGATGTATCGTGCACTCTTTGCTTTCATTGATATGCACGGTGTGGTAGGTGAGGTTACGGTAGGTATGAACAATGCCATCAAGGCATCGCTTGCTATCATCTGCATCGCTCTGGGTGTAGCCATTCCGAATGTCTTCTTCCGCCGCTTTATTGCAGACAACCGCAAGCGCAAGCTCTTCAATATGCTCGTGGAAAGAAAGAAGAAGAACGGCGAATTTGTGGATTTGCATGAAGTAGAAATCAAATAGAGCCTTATTTCATCAAAAAGAACAAGACTCTATTATTATAATAAGGGTGTGTCATGGAATTATGACACACCCTCTTTTTTCTTCATTATTTTTCTTCATCGGATTACGCGGAGTAATCCGATGAAGAAAAACTACAAAGAAAACTGATAAAGAAAGATGAATAAAATGACATCATGAAAATTGATTCTCTGGGCAAGGAGAAATTATTCCCTGTAGGGAAAAATAAAAGTGGGTCATGACTCTCAGAAAAGAAGCGTTTCAGATAAATATCCTGTCCTTCAAAAGATATAATATCTTTTCTCATTTTTGATGGCATATTTTGTTTTATTAATGATTTTTTCTTCTTTTTCTCTCCCTATTTCAATTATTTGTTGTATCTTTGCCTTTAAACAGAACCAAAAAGGAATTAAGACTATGAATATAGAACATTTTATTGATAGAATAGAAAAAACAGATGGTCTTTCCCAGACCCTCGGAATGCATTTTATATCAACTCCAGAGCCTGACACGCTCCAAGCCACCATGAAAGTGGATGAAAGAAACAAGCAACCTTTCGGATTCCTCAGTGGGGGTGCCTCACTTGCACTGGCAGAAAATCTGGCAGGTGTAGGTTCATTGGCACTTTGTCCGGGCCAAATAGCCGTGGGCATCAACGTGAGCGGTACCCATGTACTGGCAGTTTCTGAGGGCGATACCGTTACTGCATTCGGTAAACTCATCCATAAGGGAAGAACCCTGCATACATGGAAAATAGATATCAAGAACTCAGCTGGAGACATCATCTGTACTGTACAGGTAACCAACTACGTCTTCACTCCTAAAAAAGACAGCGGAAAGAAGGTAAACCTGCAGGATGCTGAGGATAAACCGCTACAGGAAGATGATACCCCTATGCAAGCAACAGAAAACCCATCAACCAATCAGGAGGACTAAAACAGCATGTCAGCATTTGCATTTTATCGACTCCCCTATAAAGATCACTATACGTTGGTGATGCAGCATGATGATGATCCCGAAAAACTCAATTCCGTCAATGAACTGAATGGGAAACATGGCTTCGTCATCGCCCCTTTCATGCCTTCGGAAGAATGTCCTATTCTCCTGATGCGCCCCGATGTGGTCAAGCACTTCCCTATTCAGGCAGTAACTACAGACAATAAGAAGATTCATTTTCCTGAATCTGTCAGCGAGAAAGAAGCATACCAGAAAGATTTCGAAGATTTCCATCAGCAACTGACCAAGGGAATATTCGACAAAATCGTATTGGCTCGCTGCTCACACCTGAAATCACCTGAAGCCAAAGGACTGAAGGCAGAAGAACTCTTCAAGAAGGCCTGCCAGATGTACCCACGCCTCTTTATCGCGCTTATCTCCACAACCCAATCGGGCACATGGCTCATGGCAACGCCGGAAATACTGCTCAGTGGAAACGGATGCGAATTCAAGACCATGGCCCTGGCTGGAACACATGCCGGAGAAGAAACAGACTGGACGAAGAAGGAACAGGAAGAACAGCAGTACGTAACCGACTACATCGAGGAAGTCATTTCAGAATTTACGGATGAATACAGCAAGGAAGGTCCCTTCACCACAATGGCAGCCAACCTCTACCATCTTCGTACTGATTTTCTCTTCCGACTGGAAGATACCGACTGCTTAGGCGATGTACTGGATGCACTCTTTCCTACCCCAGCTATCTGCGGTATTCCCAAGGAAGAAACCCGCCAATACATCCTGGATCATGAAAGTATCAACCGCAAATACTACAGCGGATTCGTGGGTCCCCTCATGCCTTCGGGAGAAACCCAACTCTATGTTTCACTCAGATGCATGAATATACACCAGGGTGGCAACTTCCAACTGTATGCAGGCGGAGGACTGCTTGCAGAAAGTGAAATGCAGAAGGAATGGGAAGAAACTGAGGCAAAATTAGGAACCATGAGAGCTGTTATCATCAAGTAATCATACATTAAAAAAAGCAGATTCGTGTTTAGCAATATTGAGAATGTAAATATACTGACCTGTGTACTGAAAAGACACTGTCTCTTATACACATCTCCGAGCCCACGAGACTAAGGCGAATCT
>CAMBBY010000261.1 GCA_945863825.1 uncultured Prevotella sp.
TCGTTTTACAAGTAAATTCCCACGAAACCCTATAGGTTGCGGATTTGAGGATAAATACAACATCTTTCATTTAAATCACCAATTAAGCCAACATACACTTCATATATTTCCTAACCTCTTTACGAGCAGCACAAAGACGATTTTCTACCTTCTTATATTTAACATCCAACTTGATTGCAATCTCACTAATCTGCATTCCATCGCATACGTTCATTCGATAAATCTTACGTTGATTTTCACTTAAGCGCGCAATTCCACGTTCAAGCAATTCGTTAATTTGCTGGACCGAATAGATTGATTCACCCATATTCGTGCAAATTCGAGAAGCATGAGAGTTCACGAAAAAAAGTTCATAATCATATACACATTGACGATGGCGCCAATAATCACAAATCAAATTTCTGGCAACCGTATATACCAAACAAGGCAAAGTGACAGAAGATATCATTTTGTCCATTTGCAAGAGGCGCAGAAAGATATTCTGAACGACATCTTCAGAATCATCTGCATATTGTAATCGGGAAGAAACGAAAGCCTTCACTTCTTCATAGTGCTGAGAATAATAGTCAGCGATCAAATCGGATTTAGATTGTAATTGTTGCATCATGATTGTGTTGTTTCAAAAGTTTATCATTAAATTTCTTGCAAAGGTAATAAAAAAAACAAAGCAACCAAATTTTATAAGAAATAATTTGAGCCAAAAAGTCATAAATGAAACATTTCAGATACAATAAGAAACATTTTATCGCTCTTTGGCACGCCTTTTGTAAGTGGCAAACACAAAAACATATGAATAGTAAATTTAAAATTAAAACATATAATTATGTCACAAAAAGGTAATATTGGAGTAACGACAGAAAATATTTTTCCTGTCATCAAGAAGTTTCTTTATTCAGACCATGACATCTTTCTCCGTGAGATGGTGTCAAATGCAGTAGATGCCACACAAAAGTTGAAAACACTTGCTGCTCAAGGTGATTTCAAGGGAGAAATTGGAGACACTACTGTAAGAGTTTCTCTTGACGAGAATGCTGGTACATTGACCTTCAGCGATCATGGTATCGGAATGACTGAAGAGGAAATAGATAAATACATCAATCAAATAGCTTTTTCAGGTGTTACTGATTTCCTTGATAAATATAAGGAGAATGCCAATGCTATCATTGGTCACTTCGGACTCGGTTTCTATTCTTCTTTCATGGTTTCCAACAAGGTGGAAATCATTACCAAGAGCTACAAAGAAGGTTCTAAAGCCGTAAAATGGAGCTGCGATGGTTCTCCTGCATTCGAAATTGAAGATGCAGAAAAGAGCGAGAGAGGTACGGATATTATCCTCCACATAGCAGATGACTGCAAGGAATTCCTTCAGAAAAACAAGATTCAGGAATTGCTGAACAAGTACTGCAAGTTCATGGTCGTACCTGTGGCATTCGGAAAGAAAACAGAATGGAAGGATGGAAAAAATGTCGAAACAGAGGAAGATAACATTATTAATAATGTAGAACCTTTATGGACTAAGGCTCCAAGTACATTGAAAGACGAGGACTACAAGAATTTCTATCGTACCCTCTACCCTATGTCTGACGAGCCTCTGTTCTGGATTCACCTGAATGTAGATTTCCCATTCAACCTGACTGGTATTCTCTACTTCCCACGTATCAAGAACAGTATCGACATGCAACGCAATAAGATACAGTTGTATTGCAACCAAGTATTTGTGACAGACCAAGTCGAGGGTATCGTACCTGAGTTCCTCACCTTGCTTCATGGTGTCATCGATTCACCAGACATTCCATTGAACGTAAGCCGCAGTTATTTACAGAGCGACAGCAACGTCAAGAAGATTTCTACCTATATCACAAAGAAAGTAGCAGATCGTCTGAATTCTATATTCAAGGAAAAACGCAAGGAATACGAAGAGAAATGGGATGACCTCAAGATATTCATCAACTACGGTATGTTGTCTAAGGAAGATTTCTATGATAGAGCTAAAGACTTCGCCTTGTTTAAGGACGTAGATGGTAAGTACTTTACATTTGACGAATATAAGACCGTCATCAAGGACAATCAGACTGACAAGGAAGGCAACCTGATTTATCTCTATGCCAACAACAAAGAGGAGCAGTACTCATATATCGAGGCTGCAAAGGACAAGGGATATTCTGTGCTCTTGATGAATGGTCAGCTGGATACTCCAATGGTGAACATGCTTGAACAAAAGTTTGAGAAATCTCGTTTTGTTCGCGTTGATTCTGATACAATTGAGCGCCTTATCGTGAAAGAAGATGACAAAAAGACAGACCTCACCCACGCGCAGACCGACAATCTGACACAAGTATTCCGTTCACAACTTCCTAAGATAGAAAAAACGGAATTCACCGTTGAAGTGCAAGCTTTGGGTGAGAACAACAAACCGGTAGTCATCACACAAAACGAGTGGATGCGAAGAATGAAGACCATGAGTCAGTTCCAGCAAGGTATGAACTTCTATGGTGAGATGCCTGACAGCTACACCATCATCTTGAACTCAGACCATACTCTGATAAAGAATGTTTTGGCTGATTCAGAAAGCAATACTGCAGAAGCACTCAAGCCTATCTTGGCAGAGATCAAGGGTCAGGAGGCCCGATTGGCAGTTCTTCATCAGGAACAGACCAAGAAGAAACCAGAGGAGATTACCCAGCAGGAAAAGGATGATGTTCATCAAACCGAAAAGACTATCAGCGATGAAAAAGGCAAGCGCGATGAAATCATAGGCAATTACGCCAAGGACAACAATATCGTTCACCAACTGATTGACCTTGCTTTGCTGCAAAACGGTATGCTAAAGGGCGCAGGTCTCGAAGCATTCTTGAAGCGCAGCGTTGATATGATCAAATAATAGATTATTCCAACCGAATATTATATAATAATTCCCCTCCCGGAAAGACAATCAAGTGCTTTCCAGGAGGGATTTTTATGTTGACAGATCAGAATCATAGATTACAAATTCAAGAAATAAAGGGAAACAGCAACAATAAATAAGTCAGATAGAACCAGTAAACAAGTCATTTAACATCAGCAAACAAGTCATTTAGCACCAGTAAACAAGTCAGTTAGCATCAGAAAACAAGTCATTTAGCACCAGAAAACAAGTCAGATAGCACCAGAAAACAAGTCAGATAGCACCGGTAAACAAGTCAAATAGCAACAGAAAACAAGTCAAATAGCAACAGTATCTCCGAAAAATACCACTCCTTCATCTTTTACAATATGATCCAAAACACCAATTGAACTTGCCCATTGAATGAACAACAAAGAAACTGAGGTTAATATTGTTAAAAAATACGTCATAAATTTTGCTATAACATCAAAAAACACTATCTTTGCAATGTTTAAAGGTAAGGATGAATATATATCATGCTAAATTACCAGAGAATGGAAGATTGGCAGAGTGACCGAATGCGCTGGACTCGAAATCCGGTATACCCCTTACGGGGTATCGGGGGTTTGAATCCCTCATCTTCCGCACATATCATTTATAAACCATTCTGTTTTCGCCATTAACAGAGCGGAAAAAGATTCTAAAAGCAAAATAATCATGAAGAAAGTATTTCTCACCATATTCATGTTTCTCCCTTTGATGATGTCAGCACAGACTGTTTTGACACCAGAACAAAAGTTGGAACAAGCTCAAAAGCAATTGGAAGAAGCCAAGAAAGCTGTAGAAGAAGCAAAGGCTGCCGCAGAAAAAGCGAAAGGTACAGATAAAGAACTGGAACCATCCATTGCAAATGAGCCAGCATCTACTACAATTAATGGTAAAACTATCGTAGTCAAAAATCAGCAAAAGAATACAGAAAGCACCAATGCTCCTTCAGAGACAAACCAAGGTCTGTCTCTTATACACATCTGACGCTGCCGACGATACTCCTTGTGTAG
>CAMBBY010000262.1 GCA_945863825.1 uncultured Prevotella sp.
CTACACAAGGAGTATCGTCGGCAGCGTCAGATGTGTATAAGAGACAGTGTATATAGGACATTGGAGCATCCTACTCGCCATTTGCCTGCTGGTGAATACAAGGTTAAAATCATGTTTAACAAAAATTACAGGAAGAAATGGATGGAATCTCCGATTGATAAGGAGCTTATCAATGTTCCTGTGATTAGAAAGAAGGGTGCCCGCCCCATAAAGACTGCATCTCGCATCCCGTTCTTCATGCCTGGCAATGGGGCTTTCACACTGAAACATGGCAGCATCATTATCGGGAAGGCTGGTCCAGCAGGTCTATTGCTTCATTCATTAGATTGTTACCTTGATCTCTATAAGGTATTGGAAGGAGCTATAGGGAAAGGTGAAGATATCAGGCTGATTATTCAGGACATTGGTTTGAATAAAATCCCCCTGAGTTCTGTATATGTTTTCTAAAATTTAATTCATAACAATATGCGTATTATCAAGGAAATCATCATTCATTGTAGTGCTACTAAAGAAAATAAGGACTACACAGTTGCCGACATCGACCGCTGGCACAGAGCACGCGGTTTCAGAAAGATCGGCTATCACTTCGTCATCTATCGCAACGGCGACATTCACGTAGGCCGTTCATTGTCAGAAATCGGTGCTCATTGCAAGGGGCACAATGCCATCAGCATCGGCATCTGTTATATCGGCGGTTTATCCAAGGATGGCAAGCCAAAGGACACCCGTACCATTGAACAGAAGGCTGCCCTGCTGGATCTCATCACTCAGCTGAAGGAGGAATTCCCTCACGCCACTATCCACGGCCACAACGAGTTTTCTGCCAAAGCCTGTCCTTGCTTCGATGTGAAGAAGGAATTAGTTCCCTATTTTGATAAGGGGAGTGGAAAATAAAATAAAAAGGCGTACGTCCTCATTGCGAGGGGATGTACGCCTTTTTCTTGTCTTTAGCCTTTCAGACTTTTTATTCTTTAAAGGCTTTCTTTTTATCGTCTCATTTTCTTTCTGATCCATTGACTGAATGCCTCGTAAGCACTGATTTCCTCCTGGTGCTGTGGCTCAGCGAAGGTAAGTTGGTCACCGGATGAATCGCCATACTGGTCTGGGAAGATAATCATCAGATTGGTGCCCGAGAAGAAGCGGGTGATTTCCTCTGGCAGACGTTCCAGGGCTGTCTTGTAGGATACTGTTCCCTTGCGGGCAGTAATCACTACCAACATGTGGTCGTTGGAAATCTGGGCTGCCAACTGTGGCATTTCGTTCCAATGGTTCATCAAGGCATAGTCGGCACGCACTTCATGATGGCGGTTCTGTATGTACTCATTGATGAGCGCCAAGGTTTCGGTGCGACCATGAAACTGGATACGGCAGTCGAGATTTCCTGCCATTCGGCTGAGGCGTTCAAGCCAGCGGTAAAAGCCTGGTTCAAACTCTGCTCGTGATGGCACGGCTACCTGGATTCTGCGTATCGTATTCAACGGTTGTATGACGCGAGCCATGATAATCTGTCGGCTCAAACCATTGAAAAGGCTCTGATGGAATTCGCCCCAGAATTTCGGAGAACGCTCCGGATGCATGTGCATGCCGATGATAATCTCTGAGCATTGGAACTCGTTGAAAGCATGCTTGATGCCATTGGCGATGTTGGCCGCAATACGAACCTGCGTCTGGGTCATCACATCGGTAGCTGCTGCTAATTGGCTGCAATGGTCGAGCAGTTGTCTGCCCTGTTCCTGATTGTATCGCATGTCCTTATCATCGTAAACCACGTTCAGACAAACCAGTCCCCGGTTCAGTTTCTGATTTCTTACTAAGAGTGCCAAATCCATCAGGCTGTCGGCATATTCCGGGTATCTCACTGGGATGAGAATCTTCTCGTCATTGCCCTTCTTCTCGTCTTCAGCTTCCGGCAATTCCTTGTCTCGGAGGACAATCTTCTGGGACGACCAGTCGGTGAGGAGCGAGGAGATGATGCAGGTAAAGAGGATCATGATGACCACACCATTGAGCATGTCATCATTCACCAGATAAGTGTTGGGACCGATGAGGATATTCATTCCGACCATGACCATGGCGATACTGCCGGCAGCGTGGGCTGAGGTGAGTCCAAACATCATGTGGCCAGAGGAAAGCGGAAGGCGGAAACCGAGACATGCTGCATAGGCTGCTATGGCTTTGCCTAACGTTCCGAAAAAGACGATGCAGAAGATTACCCAGAGGATATGACCGCCCTGGAAGAGCAGGTTGACATTGATGAGCATGCCTACTCCTATCAGGAAATAAGGGATGAAAAGGGCATTGCCGATGAACTCCAAGCGGTTCATGAGCGGAGATATGTGGGGAATGTATCTGTTGAGGATGAGGCCGGCAAAGAAAGCTCCGAACACGCCCTCGATGCCTACTATCTGGGACAAGGCTGCACTCATGAAAAGCATCGCCATGACGAAGATGAACTGCATGACGGCATCACTGTAGCGGCGCAGAAACCAGCGGGTAAGACGGGGAATGAGGAATATCATAAAACCGCAATAGGCTGCAAACTTGGCGGCGAAGAATATCCAGAAGAGTATGCCGTCATGCTCGCCAAACGAGGCAACGAGACCTGCTAAGATGACCAACGCTATCAGAAGCGAAAGCATACTGGACCCGACACTCAGCGTGACACTCGGTTTCTGCTGCAATCCGTATCTCGAAACTATCGGGTAGGCTATCAGCGTATTGGAAGCCATGATACAGCTGAGGAGGAGCGAGGACTTGGTGGAGTAGTGGAGCAGGTGGATGCTCATAAGATAGGTCAGCGTAAACGGCACGAAGCAGGTAAGCAAGCCATAGATGAGTAGTCGCGACTTGTTTTTCTTCATACCTTCCATGTCCATCTCCAAGGCTGCGAGGAACATGATGTAGTAGAGCCCCACCCTTCCAAACAGTTCGAAGGAGGAGTCTCGTTCCAGGATATTCAGTCCATACTTGCCGACAACGATTCCTGCCAACACCATGCCAATGATGTGTGGAATACGCAGTTTACCCATAATGATAGGGGCAAAGAGAACGATGAGCAGCACTACGAAGAAGATCAACGTAGGGTCGGTTATCGGGAAGTAATGTGTTAAGTTCAGCATAGGCATTCTATTTTTTGTTTGCAAGTGCAAAGATACGTCGTTTTTTTGAATTGACCATACAAAATTACGGAGAATTATTTTTCCAGTGGTATCTAATGGTATTATTTCTAAGTTTCATAAAAAAAAGAGAACGCATTGCAGCTTTTTCTAAAATTTTTGTTGTACTTTTGCAAGCGTATGAATTCATTATTTCTCTTTCAGTTTGCATGTTTTATATTCATGCTCATCAATGTCTTTATCGTGGCACTCATA
The DNA here is from genome assembly GCA_945863825.1 of uncultured Prevotella sp. Classification (GTDB taxonomy): domain Bacteria; phylum Bacteroidota; class Bacteroidia; order Bacteroidales; family Bacteroidaceae; genus Prevotella. The sequence goes on from CAMBBY010000262.1 coordinate 3,372, forward strand.
CGCATCGGGGGCTTTCACCCGCACTTCGGGAAACGACAAGGGTCTATATGCCACGATGACAAGGTGGCGTATAGACCCTTGATTATATGGTGATATTAGAAATCTACATCTCCGCGATTGTATTTTTTATGAATTGCTTAGATTCTTAATGATTTCCAAAGGCAGCTGGGTAGCTTTGGCAACCTGTTCGGCAGAAAGTCCCATTGCCAGCAATCGTTGTGCTGTTTCTGTGTTTGCCTCATGTTTGCCTTCTTCCTTACCCTTCTGGTAGCTGTCATCTATGAGGGTTCTTTCAACGCTTACGGAATCCCAGAATTTGTCGTAGGCCCAGAGCTCGGCATCAGTGAAACTGGAAATCTCCAGTTCTTCTACAGCTTTTCCTATCTCCGGATCATTAAGCAAATCGGCAGGAATCTCCTTCGTGTTGGAATTGATTTCCGTGAGGAAACGGAGCCACAAGACCATCATGCGCTTGTCGGCAATGGAATGTGGAGTGAACTTAGGGAGTTCTATGA
>CAMBBY010000263.1 GCA_945863825.1 uncultured Prevotella sp.
CAGATTGATGAGCTTGACAACCAGTTGATGGATCTCTTGGCTAAGCGTATGCGTGTTTGTCGTGAGATTGGTACTTACAAGAAGGAGCACAATATGACCATCGTACAGACCAACCGTTACAATGAAATTCTGGACAAGCGCGGTGCACAGGCTGCCCTTTGTGGTATGAGCTCTGAGTTTGCTGCCCAGATCTTCGAGCATATCCATGAGGAAAGTGTTCGCCAGCAGTTGGAAATTTTGAATCAGAAGTAATATTTAAGTGAAGAGTGAAGAACGAAGAGTGAAGAATTAAAATGAGAATATTAATCATGGGAGCAGGTAAGATGGGAAGTTTTTTCATCGACCTGCTCAGCTTCGATCATGAGGTGGCAGTGTATGAGAAGGATGCTAAGCGCCTTCGTTTTACCTACAACTGTTACCGTTTCACCAAGATGGAGGAAGTAGAGATGTTTCGTCCGGAACTGGTCATCAATGCGGTGACGGTGAAATATACTTTGTCTGCTTTCGAAGAGGTGTTGCCTCATTTGTCGAAGGATTGCATCATCAGTGATATTGCTTCCGTGAAGACGGGCTTGCAGGAGTTTTATGAGAAGAGCGGATTCCGCTATGTCAGTACGCACCCGATGTTTGGTCCTACATTTGCCAATCTGAATCAACTTTCAGAGGAGAATGCGGTCATCATCAAGGAGGGCGACTACATGGGCAAGATCTTCTTCAAGGACCTGTATCAGAAGTTGGGATTGAGTCTGCATGAATATACTTTTGATGAGCACGACCAGACGGTGGCATATTCGCTGAGTATTCCTTTTGTCAGCACCTTTGCCTTTGCGGCTGTGATGAAGCATCAGGATGCACCTGGTACTACCTTCAAGCGCCACATGCAGATAGCCAAGGGTGTGTTGAATGAGGATGATTATCTCTTGCAGGAAATCCTTTTCAATCCTTATACTTCGGGACAGGTTTCTCAGATACGTGAAGAGTTGGCGGAGTTGATAGACATCATTGATAACAAGGATGCCAAACGCATGAAGCTCTTCCTGACGAAGATTCGTAACCATGTAAGGGAGGATATTGAAATCAAGGAGCATTGATGATTCGTAACTTTGCACCCGCAAACTATCTAATGAAGAGTAGTGAAGTTCAATATCAAAAAAAAATATTATGAGTGAACAGATTGAACAACAGAATAACAAGGCTACGGAGGCTCCTGTTTCTGCTGCCAATGAGTCAGCGGCTGCTTTCCAAGTTGTAAACGAGGGCTTTTCTACCCGTGAGGCAATCGAGGAGGCTAAGCGTTGTCTTCATTGTAAGGTCCCACAGTGCCGTAAGGGATGTCCGATAGAAAATGACATTCCTGAATTCGTACACGAGTTGTCGATGGGTAATATGGGAGCTGCCATGTCTATCATCAATGAAAAGAGCAACTTGCCTGCTATCTGCGGACGTGTTTGCCCTCATGAGAAGCAATGCCAGGGTCATTGTGTCTTGGGCAAGAAGGGTAAACCGGTACAGATTGGTAAACTGGAGCAGTTTATTGCTGATTTCGATACGAAGATGAAGTTGTCTCGTGAGAAACTTCCTCAGAAGACTCGTGGTCGTGTGGCTGTCATCGGTTCGGGTCCGGCTGGTTTGACGGTTGCCGGTGATTTGGCTCGTCAGGGCTTCAATGTAACCATCTTTGAGGGTCAGGCTGAACCGGGTGGTGTCTTGATGTATGGTATTCCTGAGTATCGTCTGCCAAAGAGTGTGGTGCGCGATGAGGTGAGCAAGATCGAGGCATTGGGCGTTCAGTTTATTACCAATTGTATGGTAGGCGAGAACAATGTGACCATCGACAGTCTTTTCCGTGCTGGATATGATGCGATCTTTATGGGAACAGGTACGAGTGTGCCTCAAAATATGGATTCTACTCCTGGAAGCAAGTTGCATGGTGTAAGTCAGAGTACTTATTTCCTCCATAATGTGAATGCTTACAATGAGGGTGCCCTTCCACGAGATATGGTGCCTTTGCGTGATGGCGAGAAGGTGGGTGTAATCGGTGGCGGTAATGTGGCCATGGATGCTGCCCGTACGGCTATTCGTCTGGGTGCTGATGTGACAGTGCTTTATCGTAAGACTCAGGAGGAGATGCCTGCCATTCAGAGCGAATATGAGGAGGCTGTGAAAGAAGGTGTGAAGTTTGAGTGGAAAACTACTGTTGAGGCTTTCCTGAAAGGTAAGAACGGACGCTTGGGCAGTTGTGTGCTGAATACTCCTGATGGGGAGAAGGTAGAGAAATTTGATAGAATCTATCTGGCTATCGGCTCTCGTCCTGCAAACCGTATCGTTTCTACTACAGCTGGTATTGAGGTGGATGAAAAGGGCTATGTCAAGGTCGTAGATCGTCCGTTTGGTATGACTACCCGTCGTGGTGTCTTTGCTGGCGGTGATGTGGTGCATCGTCCTCAGACTGTGGTCTTGGCCATGAAGGCTGCCAAGGAAGTGGCTCAGGGTATTGCTCAGTATGTGGATGCCATCAAGTTGCTTGAGGAGGCTAAACGTATTGAGAAAAGTGGTACTACTGAGGCTGAGAATGAATAAGGATTTCTCTATCATATCGTGATTGATAGAATCGTATATAAGAGCAAGGCGTTTTGGCGACCTTGCTCTTTTTTTTAGTTTGTGTTTTCTCCCTTAATTCTCCTTAAACTTTTTAAACTTCTGTGTTTATGTTTGGTCGTTTTCAAGTAATTATGTACTTTTGTGATAACTAAAAGTTATGATTATGAAGAGATTGATTATATGGTTCTTGGTGACATTCATGATGTTCGTGGAGGTGATGGCACAGAAGACGTGTGTCGTTGCCAATGCGGAGGATCATGTGCCTATCAAGGAGGCTCTTATCCATACCAACAATAACCATTGGGCGCGTACGGACTATCGGGGATACTGGTCTATGAAATATCTGTTTGATAGTGCCACGGTTTCTAAGTCGGGCTTCTTGAAGACGACGGTTTATCTGAAGGAATTGCCTGATACGGTTTTCTTGATTCCTGAGAGTACGCAGTTGGGAACTGTGGAAGTCTGGGGTAAAGACCAGCAGCATGTCAAGGATATGGAAGACCAGGTGCAGCAGGCTGCAAGTATGATAGGTTCTGGAACTACTGGTATCGGTATTGACTTGGGGAATATGTTGGACAGTCGTGGTCGTCGCGACCAGAAACATCTGCGAAATGCCCGGAAAATATTGGGTGAATATGACAGGAAAGACCCGATAGTCTCTGCCTATGAACAGGCTACGGGCAAGCAGATACGGCTTTCTCCTCCCGGTATGAAAAAAGAAGAGGAAAGTGTCCCGGAATTGGAGGAAAATGAAAAGGAAGCCCTGAAATAGAGGTGATAAAATGGCTATAATATACTCGATTGCCCAAAAAACAAGGCATGATGTTCTTGAATTGGTATTTTTTATGATAAATTATACATGGAATTTCGGAAAAAAGTTGTAATTTTGTAGCCAAAATATAAAGAAGAATTAAACATGTTTGAAAATTTAAGTGATAGATTAGAGCGCTCTTTCAAAATATTGAAAGGTGAAGGTAAGATAACTGAAATCAACGTGGCTGAAACCATGAAGGATGTACGTCGTGCACTTTTGGATGCCGATGTTAACTTTAAGGTTGCCAAGGAGTTTACCAACTCTGTGAAGGAAAAGGCGCTGGGTATGAACGTGCTTACTGCCGTGAAGCCAGGACAGTTGATGGTGAAGTTGGTACACGATGAGCTGGCCGAGTTGATGGGAGGCGAAGAGGCTCCTTTGAAGCTCGAAGGCCATCCTGCCATTATCCTGATGAGTGGTTTGCAGGGTTCTGGTAAGACTACCTTCAGTGGTAAGCTCGCTAATATG
>CAMBBY010000264.1 GCA_945863825.1 uncultured Prevotella sp.
ACACAAGGAGTATCGTCGGCAGCGTCAGATGTGTATAAGAGACAGCTATGAAGACGTTACCCAGGATGAGGTGGAAAGGTTTTATGCCAGACTGAAGGATGGTAAAGACTTGACACCACCTTCCTATGGACTCAATTCCAAACTGATGAAGCGGAATGGAGAAATCGTAGAAAAGACCTGGAAAGAAGAAGGTATGTATGGTTCTGCCATTAAGGAGATTATTTCCTGGCTCTTGAAAGCTCAGAAATATACAGAAAATGAGCAGCAGGCTCATGTCATCGATCTTCTGATCAAATATTATCGCACTGGCGACCTTTCTGATTTCGACCGATATAGCATTGCGTGGGTCAAGCAGCAGGAGGGTATGGTTGATTTTATCAATGGTTTTATTGAGGTTTATGGTGATCCTCTTGGACTGAAAGGAACCTGGGAAGGTCTTGTTGAATTTAAAGATATGGAGGCAACCCGACGTACTCAGGCTATCAGCCAGAATGCGCAGTGGTTTGAGGACCATTCTCCTGTAGCTCCTCAATTCAAGAAGGCTGAGGTGAAAGGTGTGACGGCTCATGTTATCTGTGCAGCCATGTTGGGGGGTGATGAATATCCTGCTTCTGCCATCGGTATCAATCTTCCGAATGCTAACTGGATTCGCGAGACTCATGGCAGCAAGAGTGTGACGATAGGAAATCTGACTGAAGCATACAATAAGGCTGCGCATGGCAATGGATTCCTGGATGAATTTGTTGTTGATCAGGAAACTCTTGATCTCATCAACCGATATGGTGATGTGACGGATGACCTGCATACCGACCTGCATGAATGTCTGGGACATGGCAGTGGTCAGTTGCTTCCTGGTGTTGACCCTGATGCTCTCAAGGCTTATGGCAATACAATCGAGGAGGCTCGTGCTGATTTGTTTGGCTTGTATTATGTTGCTGATCACAAACTGGTAGAGTTGGGATTGACTCCTGATGATGAGGCTTATAAGGCTCAATATTATTCTTATTTGATGAATGGTCTGTTGACACAGGCGATACGTATCAAGGAGGGTGATAAGATTGAGGAAGCTCACATGCGCAATCGTGCGTTGATAGCCAATTGGGTCTTGGAACACTATTCTCAGGCGGTACAAATGGTGAAGAAAGATGGCAAGACTTACGTCCAGATTACCGATTATCCTGCTCTCCGTCATGCTTTTGCAGACTTGTTGGCTGAAATCCAGCGTATCAAGAGTGAGGGCGATTTTGACATGGCTCGTATTCTGGTAGAGAAATATGCTGTGAATCTCAATCCGGAGTTGCATCATGAGATCTTGGAACGATACAAGAAACTCAACCTGGCTCCTTATAAGGGATTTATCAATCCATGGATGAAGCTGGAGTATGATGAAGAGGGTAATGTGACAAAGGTTCTTCTCGATTATACAGAATCCTATGAGCACCAGATGCTCAGATATTCTGATGAATATGGTACGCTATAAGACGCTATAACAAAGTAGCATTAAAGCAGTAATGAAAATGAAAGATAATAAAGACGAACAGTTTCCAGTAGTAGATGAGATGGGTAATATTGTGGGTGCCATCAGTCGTGGTCATGCTCATGACGGCAGTAAAATATTGCATCCCGTGGTACATCTACACCTTTTTAATAATAAAGGCGATCTGTTTCTCCAGCATCGCCCGGCTTGGAAGGATATTCAACCTGACAAGTGGGATACAGCTTGCGGCGGACATGTCGATTTAGGCGAGAGTGTGGACCAGGCTCTGCACCGCGAAGTGAAGGAGGAACTTGGAATCACCGACTTTGAACCAATATCCATGGGACATTATGTCTTTGAGAGTAAGCGTGAGAAGGAATTGGTCTATGTGCATCGCTGTGTGTATGATGGCGAAGTGAAGCCAAGTCAGGATGAACTGGATGGAGGCAGATTCTGGACAAAGGAGGAAATACTCGAAAATATGGGTAAAGAAGTGTTTACTCCGAATTTTGAGAATGAATACAAGAAGTATTTCATGTAATCGGGTGTATGATATAATCATAGAGTTATTCCGGTATTATCCGAATTTGGTTTTATCATCCATAAAATAAAAGAAGAAATCCGGCAAAAGTCAGGTGGAAACCTACTTTTGCCGGATTTCTTGAATCAGTATCTATTTACTTTGCAGATTCGAATTCACGCAAGAAACGTGTATCATTCTCAGAGAAGAGACGGAGGTCGCTTACACGATACTTCAAGTTGGTAATACGCTCTACGCCCATACCAAATGCATAACCAGTGTAAACATTAGAATCGATGCCGCAAGCCTCAAGATCATGAGGGTCAACCATGCCGCAACCGAGAATTTCTACCCAGCCGGTATGCTTACAGAAGTTACATCCCTTACCACCACAGATGTTACAAGAGATATCCATCTCTGCACTTGGCTCAGTGAATGGGAAATAGCTTGGACGCAGACGGATCTTGGTGTCAGCACCAAACATCTCGCGGGCAAATGTAAGGAGAACCTGCTTCAAGTCGGTAAAGCTGACATTCTTGTCAACATACAGACCTTCTACCTGATGGAAGAAACAGTGTGCACGTGCGCTGATGGCCTCGTTACGATATACACGACCAGGGCAAAGTACACGGATAGGTGGCTCGTGGGTCTCCATATAGTGAGCCTCATCACCTGACGTATGACTGCGCAGGAGAATGTTCTTGGTCACATCGTTAGGGTCGCTCTGCTCAATGAAGAAAGTATCCTGCATATCGCGGGCTGGATGATCGGCGGCAAAGTTGAGCATGGTGAAAACATGCTTGTCATCGTCAACCTCTGGACCATGATAGAGGGTAAAGCCCATGCGAGAGAAAATGTCGATAATCTGATTCTTGACAACTGTCAATGGATGACGGGTACCGAGAGCTACAGGGTAGGCGGTACGTGTCAAGTCAATATCATCGCTGGATGCATCAGCCTCTTCCATTTGCTCCTTGAGAGCGTTGATGCGTTCTGTAACAGCTTGCTTCAACTCATTGATCTTTACACCAATTGTTTTCTTCTGGTCGGCTGGCACTGTGCGGAAGTCGGCCATAAGGGCATTAATCGAGCCCTTCTTACTCAAATACTTGAGTCGGAGTTGCTCTACTTCTTCTGCATTTTGAGCAGAAAGAGTGCTCACTTCCTCCAAGAGTTCTTCTATTTTTTCTAATAACATAATCTTAAATTATATATTTTGAGTGCAAAGATAACATTTTTCGCTCAAAATATGAAATATCTCAAAAGAAAGTTGTACTTTTGCATTGAAAATTTGAGAAATTTATAGGTTTATGAAGAAACTTTCTTTTTTATCAGTGCTACTGGCGGTCCTTACAGTCGTTTGTTTTACGTCTGTTGGATGCTCTGACAAGAAGCCGGCTCAGGTGCATGATTCTACATCTGTTGATTCTGTTATCGCAGATACCCAAGCTGTTGATTCTACGGAGAAATTGATCGAGGAGACTCCGATGCCTAAGGCTGCAGATGAGCTTTTCGATGATTTCGTCTTTAATTTTGCTGCGAATAGAAAACTGCAGATGAAACGTGTTCATTTCCCATTGCCTGTCTATCACAATGATAAACTCGTAAAATCGATAGGAAAACGGGCTTGGAAAATGGAGCATTTCTTCATGCATCAGGATTATTACACCTTGATCTTTGATAATCAGAAGCAGATGAATCTGGTGAAGGATACTGCTATCGACCATGTGGTCATAGAAAAGGTGTTCTATGCCAAGAAAAAGGTGCAGCAGTTCCTCTTCAATCGCATCAATGGTGAGTGGATGATGACTTCTATCAATTATAAGCCTATGTACACCTGTCTCTTATACACATCTCCGAGCCCACGAGACTAAGGCGAATCT